>DATBUB010000404.1:0-10545 GCA_036516555.1 Bacillaceae bacterium | reverse complement strand
ACGGAAGAGAAAATTGCGGCCTCTCTCGGTTCGCCGCAGCAGATTGCCAAAGAACTGGTGGCATCTTATCATCTTGAAAAAGTGGAAACAACTGCAAGTGCCGGAAACATCATGAGGGCGGTGTGGGCGGTCATTGGGCTTGGATTTTTTAACCTCGTCATCGTTTTGGGGCCATTCATCGCTCTACTCGGGATTGTATTTGCCGGATGGGCAACGGGTGTTTCGTTTGTCGTTTCACCATTGCTGGTGCTCGGAAGCGCAGTGATTTTCCCAGGGTCCTTTGTAGCCTTTGATCTGTTTTTCTCTCTGGCGCTCGCAGGAATCGGCATTTTTATCGGTATTGGAATGTTTATTGCGACACGTGCCTTGATGACCGGCTTTATTCGCTACCTAAAATTTAATGCCAGGCTTGTAAAAGGGGGGTTAAAACCTGATGAACATTAAGAAACTATCGATTGCGGCTCTCATTCTGCTTGTAGTCGGAGTGGCAGGAAGTTTGCTTACTTTTAAAAGTATGACAAAAACCGTAACGGTTTCAGAGCAAAGAGTGATGGAACACCAAGACATTACTGATATTCTTGTAACATCGGACAATTCCCAAATCGAAATCATCCCTACGAAGGAAACCAATATTATCGTAGAATTATCCGGCAAGATTGCGAAAACCAAGAAGCATACATTTGAAGCGGAGACAGAGGGGCAGACTCTGAAGGTCCGTTTGAGAGAGATACAGCGCAAATTTCCAAACTTTGGCTTTTTCACAGGTTCGCTGGTATTGAAAGTGTATGTACCTGAAAAAACATACGATGTGCTTGATGTGCAACTGGCGAACGGGCGTGTGAAGGCACGGGAGCTGGATGTAAAATCAGCGCAAGTGTCAACGATAAATGGGCGAATTGAACTGCAAAACATACAAACTTCCAATATTGAAATAAGCTCGCAAAACGGCCAGATCCTGCTGGATGAAGTGGAAGGAGATATGAAAGGAAGTGTAACAAACGGAAGCATCTCTTTGAAGACGGGAAATCTGGCCCGGCCGATCAGCTTGGATTCGGTGAATGGAAAAATTACCGTCATAACCGATAAAGAGCCTGAAAACGTCACCTTTGATGTAAATGTCACCAACGGAAACGTCAATATCTTCGGCAAAACCACCAAGAGTGCTCTTATTGGGAACGGTGAAAATCTCATTCGTTTGTCTACCGTCAACGGAAGCATCAACGTGAAAAAATAACGGGGAAATTGTGTCGGTGCCAGGCACCCGTGCAACTTGGATACAACTCTGAATAGTTCGAATTGCTCAGGTGCCAGGCACCCAAACAATTCACCAGGCACACAAACAATTCACCATTCAACCGCCAAAAAAGCCCCGTCCTACACAGGACAGGGCTTTTTGGCTATTCTTCTTTGTAGAAGCGCTCACCGGTTTCAGGGTTGAAGTAGACGACGAGCCTTTTGTTGGTGGTCGGGTCGATGGAGACTTCTTTTGTACGGACAAAGCCGTCCGGCACATTCTGTCCATGCTTTGTCTTGAAGCGGCGATCCCAAATGAACCAGGAACCCAGGATTAAAATCAGGGCAATCACAAGCTGCAGTCCGTAAGCGCCAATGATCCACTTCACCGGTCAAACCTCTTCGGCTACAACGGCAGTCCCGTATGCGACGATCTCACTCATATTTTGGCCGATCTCCCCAGAGTCAAACCTCATCATAATAATGGCGTTTGCTCCCATCGCCTGTGCGTTGGCCACCATGCGGTCCATGGCCTGCTTGCGGGCATCCTCCAGCATCTCGGTATATTGGTTGATTTCTCCCCCGACCAGCCCCTTCAAGGAGGCCACAATATCTTTTCCAAGCCCGCGGGCCCTTACTGTAAGTCCGAATACCGGCCCTTTAATTTCTTTGATTTTATGGTTTACGATATTTTCTGTGGTAACGATGATCATTCCGCCCACTCCTTAAAAATATTGGTTTTCCTACCTTTTCATTCTACATGAGGCATAAACTTCTGTCATATGAAATTTCCACAGCATCCACCGCTGCCCAAATGGTTGCAAAACATTCCAAAGGAGTACTACTATCAATGTAGAATATATGAAACGAGGCGGAATCCATGCAAGAGATCCATCCGGTTTTGAAAAAACTTCAATTCAAGGACCGGGGACAAACAGTTCTCGTCCTGCAGGCGCCCAAGTCATATGATGAGGTGCAAACCGCTTTCCAGGGGAAAGTGGACCATCAGATTCAAGAGGACAGCTATGAGTTCATCCAGGTTTTTGGAACAACCAATGAGGAGCTGCAGTCCGCAGCCCGTAAGGCGGCTGGCCATCTGGCTGAGGATGGGCTTCTCTGGCTTTGCTATCCGAAAAAGTCTTCCAAAACCTATAAAGGATCGGATTGCAGCCGTGAGTCGGTGGCTCCGATGCTGGCTGAAGAGGGTTACGAGCCTGTCCGCCAAATTGCCATTGACGAAGATTGGTCTGCCTTGCGCTTTCGGAAAACGGAAAACATCAAGAAGATGACCAGGGGCTTTGCGCATACGGAAAAAGGGAAAGAGCGCACCCAGGAGAAAACAAACTGAAACATGCTAGAGGAAAGAGTGCACGAATAGAAAAAACCTAATCACGAGACAAGCGCATCCGGAAAAGCCAATGCGCTTGTTTCCATTGGCAGGATTTTGAAAAGGGCCTGCCGAATAAAAAGGTTGAGAAAGAAATTTTGAGGAGGGGCAAACATGTTTGTAACCATTGAAGGTTTTTTGGCCAATTGGCGGCATGAAAGTGCAGGCACACTTAAGATTTTGGAGGCGTTGACGGATGAATCACTTAAACAGGAGGTTACACCGGAGGATCGGACGCTTGGACGGATTGCGTGGCACATCGTCACGACGCTGGATGAAATGATGGGACAAACCGGCCTGGAATTCAGTGCCACCCCGCATGACTCACCCGTACCATCTTCTGTCCGGGAAATAGTAGAGGCCTATCGTGTTTCAAGTGACGCACTGGCCGAAGCAGTAAGGGAACAGTGGTCGGATGAGACACTCGGCGAAACAAGGGAGATGTACGGGCAAAAATGGACCGTGGGAGCCGTACTGGAAATACTGGTTGCACATCAAATCCATCATCGCGGCCAGATGACCGTTCTCATGCGTCAGGCAGGGTTGAAGGTGCCGGGTGTATATGGCCCTTCAAGAGAGGAATGGGCGGCATTTGGCGGACAGCCTCCAGAAATTTGACCGCAATTAAAAGAGAAGCCGAGTCTGCAACAGCAAAAAACCTGAGCCCAAACCGGCTCAGGTTTTGCTTTTCATTATTATTTCCCCTGGTTTGCCTTATAGAAAAACTTCGCTGTAATGGAACCGTCTGCATTCTCTTTAATATCTGTCACATGAATGCCGGAGTCGCCTGGCACAGAACTGTAGCCCTTCCAGAAATAATAGGAACCAGTGTGTACATTTCCCGTGACAGGCGTAAGCTTGCTGCCTGTCTTAAAGAAGTCACCTGCATCTCCGCGGTTCTTATTTTTCTCAAGGTCATATTTCCCGTCGGCCTGAAGAACGGACAGGCCGTAATGGGTCACAACCGTCCCATTGCTGGCGATCTCAGACTGGTTATATTGGAATCGTTTATTCATCCAATTCTCCACGTTGTTAGGACGGAAACCGGCTGTTTGATACAGGTTGATGATGTTTTCATCGACATGCCATGCCACCAGTCCGTGGGAATCTGCCCCTTGTCTGATCAGCCCTTTGTTAAATCCATCCTGCTGAACGTTTTCAAACAGGAAGTATTCCGTTCCGTTAGAACCGGGAACCTCCATTTTTACGATGCCATTGTCGCTGCTTGCCCTGTTGATCGGAGGCAACGTGATGGTCTGTTCTCCGTCTTCTGGTTTCACTTCAATGGGTTCCGTCCACCCCAGGAATATTTTCGAGAAAGGGTCAAAGTGGGTAGGCGAGTTTCCGGAATAGGCGGCGCTGTCTGGATAGCGCATCCATGAACCTCCCGACATCATGGAGTAGTTGCCGACACCTTCGGATGAATAAGCCGTATCGTAAAAGTCAGGCAATCCGAGTGCATGTCCGAATTCATGCGCGTATACGCCTGTCTGTGCAGGGAACGGGCCAGACTTCAGCTCTTCCTTATATTCTCCAGTAGCCGCATCAAATCCCGCCACATTTCCGCCGATGGCAGGCTGGATATTGTAATTGTTCACGAGTACACCGTCATATGTCATTTCCTCTTGAATGGTCCTGGCAATCCAATCGTTTTGTGAAATGCCTTCATACTGAGGAGCTGTCCTGCCTGTTTCATAGTATTTTCCATAGAAGAGGGCGCTCAACAGATTCCATTTATGGGACCAGATTTGAGCAGGATCCCGGCTGAATTCTGCGCCGGTTCCTTCATGGACGATGAAAATGTTCGGCACTTCGCCATTTTCGGCGTACTGTGAAAAATCAATTTGGTCATCCGCCGCTTTAAGCAAGTCCCGGACGAACTCACCCATATGGGCATCCCCGTTGGCGTTGCCATATACATACCTTCCATTTTCGGCATATTGTCCCGTCTGATCCAGATAGTAAGAGGCTCCGTGAGGGAGCTCCACCCAGGCAAAATCGGTATTCTCCTTCCGGACAAGGTTGATTTTTCCATAGCTGGATTCCTTATACACGTTCTGCATCGTGCGGTCTGTAGGAGCTGGCTGTCCGTTAAATACAGCATATTCCTTAAATTGGTCCAACTCATACGGATTATATTCCGTTCCAAATATCAAATCTTCGTAATAATGGGCGGGGACTTGACCTTCCATATCGCCGACCGGTTCATCGCCTTCCTTGTATTTTGCCAGGATGACGAGAACGGGTACATCTCCTTCCGCTTTCCGATAGGCAACATGATTGTCCCCGGCTTGCTGAAATTTCGTCCCGTTTTGGGCTGCCTTTTCAGCGGGATCCGCTTTAGACAGGTCCATCCCGAGCCTTTTCGCCTCATCGGCCAGCTCAGGTGCGATTCCCACATGGTGGGCGAGGGTAATGTTGCGCGTGCCGTTGTCTTTTTCAGGGGCTTCAGTGCTGCCCATTCCTGCAATCAGGGCGCTTCCCGCCAAGACAATCGATAAAGCTGAACTGGATAAAATCTTCAACAAATGCACCACTCTCCTAAAAGGGATAATTACTTCTAATTCTATCGTAGTTAATTATCAGTATTTTTTGAATAGGATGAAAGGTTCTAATGCCTGTTTATCGTTTGGTCCTTAAGGCTCATCTCTTTGAAAAAAATGATTCAAAAGCATGAGAGGCAGTCTAATCAATCGCTTGATTAACAATTCCAGAGTGCTGAAGTGTTCGATTATGGGAGGAACAGGGAAGAGGGGGAATATAGATGAAAAGGAGGACTCATTCATGAATATAAAAGCTCTTGTGCTGAATTGCACACTGAAAAAAAGCAGCGAGCCTTCAAACACCAGGGCACTGATTGAACATGTGGCTGACCATTTCAGGGAGCATCAAGTTGAAACAGAAATCTTGACGATGGCCGACTTTCATATTGAACTCGGAATTACGGCAGATGCTGTAGGCGATCAGGATGAATGGCCCATGATTTTTGAAAAAGTCAAGGAAGCGGATATTTTGATCATTGGCTCCCCTATTTGGCTTGGGGAACAAAGCAGCGTCGCTGTAAAAATCATTGAGAGGCTTTACGGCGGAAGCAGCCTGACGAATGAGAAAGGCCAATACATCTATTACAACAAGGCCGCCGGAGTCGTGATTACGGGAAATGAGGATGGGGCCAAGCATGTGGCCCGTTCACTCATCTATTCCCTTTCTCACATGGGATTCACCATCCCGCCCAACGTGGATACGTACTGGGTGGGAGAAGCAGGGCCGGGGCCGTCCTTTATTGAAGCGGAAGGCTATAAAAACGAATTCACCCAACAGCACGCCAAAATCATGGCGTATAATTTAATGCATTTTGCCCGGCTTCTGAAAGAGCATCCGATTCCTGCAGAGGGCAATGTCATTGAATAAGAGTAAGCTAGATCATTTGAATCAGCTGTACGGCTAAGTAAACTGCGACCCCCCAAATGATGAGGGCAGAGGCTTTATTGATCAGCATTAAAAATCTGCCGGTCGTATCAAAACGGCCTGCCACTTTTCCGGCTAACGCAAGGCAGAGAAACCAAAGCCAGGAAATGGCGATACAAGAGACGGTGAAAATGACTCTATCTGTTCCGGTGTAATTAAGCGAGCTTGTGCCGATCACGCCGATGGTGTCCAGAATCGCATGGGGATTCAATAAGGAAACCGACAAGGCGAACATAATCTGTTTTCTGGGCGGCATGGCTTTTGTGCCGCCCAGAAAACTGGCTGGAGCGCTGTACCAAACCGACCATCCCATATAAAGAAGAAAAAGCATGCCGATGGCAAATAACAGGCTCTGCAAAACCGGGATGGTCAAGACGATGACTGAGACTCCCCAGACCGCAAGCAGGATAAGCAAGGTATCGCAAAGCGAAGCGGTCAGGATGACGGGAACGGCTCCTTTGAAATGCCGCTGTGATGCCCCCTGGTTGAATACAAATACATTTTGTGCTCCGAGCGGAAGGATCAGCCCGAATGCGAGGATCATTCCGTGAATGAAGGCTCCCAACATCTTAAACTCCTATTCTATGTAAAAAAACTTCTCTTTTATTATACAATATTTCGAATGCTCTATATCTTGAATCTTTTTCCCTGTTAAAACGTAAACATTTTTATGGATGAATAGAAACGATAGGGGAGGAAAAAACATGATCCAATTTCAAACGCAGAAAGTTGAACAGTTTTTTAGGACGTACGCGATTTCTAATTTTACGGTGAGCAAAGATGAAAAGAGACTGATATTCAGTTCAAATCTGAATGGCACTTTTAACCTGTGGGCCATTGACTTCCCAAACCATTTTCCATACCAATTTTCCGAGCTCGGTGAGTCATGCAGCCATATTCAGATGGATAAAGAGAATCGATTTGTCCTTGCTTCTTTCGATCATGATGGAGATGAAAATTACCATATATACGCCTTGCCGTATAATGGCGGGATTCCGCAGCCGCTCATCACGGGTGAAAAAACAGACAAATTCTTCTTTGCACACCTTACCGGAGATGGAAAAAGAGTCTATTATATGACATCATCCGGCAACCCGCAGTTCTTAAATACAAGAATGAGAGATTTAGAGTCAGGTAAAGATACGCTCGTCCATGAAGGGGATAAGGGCCCGACCTACCTGACCGAAGTATCAGACGATGAACAATCTCAAGTTTACTTGCAGATGTTTGCCAACACCAATATAAAAGGATATTTGAGACGGGGGGAAGAGTGGCTCAGTCTGACGCCTGACCCTGAGAAAGTACATACCGTGACAGATGTGCTGTTTGCGGATGACAACACCGTTTACTTTATTACAAACTATGAGAAAGAATTCAGCTATGTGGCCAAATTTGATATCAGCAATAAAGAATTTACACCTATTCTGGAGCTGGAGAAGGAGGATATCTCCTCCATCAAATGGGATAAGAAGAATGCGTGCCTGTATGTTCTGACAGAAAAGGGCGTGGAGGATAAGCTCTATCGTTTCAGTCCTGAAGCAGAAGAGCTTACAGCACTTGCTCCTCCAGTCACTTCCGTTTCAAAAATGCAAATTGCAGAATCGGGAGCCGTTTACCTATTGGGAAGAAGCGCCGTTGACCCATTCAACATTTTCCGTTCCAAGGACGGTGCCAAATGGGAACGAATCACCAGCAATAAGGTGCTGGGCGTGCCGCAGGATATGATGGTGGATCCGGAAGTGGTCACCTATTCATCGTTTGATGGGATGGAAATTGAAGCACTGCTTTTCCGCGCCAAACCGGAATTTGATAATGGATACACGGTGTTCTGGCCGCATGGAGGTCCGCAGGCAGCCGAACGGAAGGAATTCCGCGCGATGTTCCAGTGTGTCCTGAATAAAGGATATTCCATTTTTGCTCCAAACTTCCGGGGCAGTACAGGATACGGGGCAAGCTTCGTGAAAATGGTGGAAGGCGATTGGGGAGAAGGGCCTCGTCTCGATTGTGTGGCGGGCATTGAGTGGCTGATCGATCAAGGAATTACGAATCCCGATAAGCTTTTCCTTGTCGGCGGCAGCTATGGAGGCTATATGGCATTGCTGTTGTCCGGGCGCCATCCTGAATATTTTAAGGCGGTCATTGATATATTTGGCCCGTCCAATCTGTTCAGCTTCATCGATTCCGTACCTGAACACTGGAAGCCGATCATGGACCAATGGCTTGGAAATCCGGAACGCGATAAGGAAAGGCTGACGAAGGACTCTCCCATCACGTATCTGGATTCAATGGTCAAACCGCTCTTCGTCATCCAGGGTGCAAATGATCCGCGGGTGGTGAAGGAGGAGTCCGACCAGATTGTCGCAGCCTTAAGAGAGAAAGGCAGAGAAGTAGAATATCTGGTACTGGATGATGAGGGGCACGGCTTTTCTAAAAAAGAAAATGAAATAAAAGTATATCAGCAAATGCTGGATTTCCTGGAAAGACACCAGGACTGAAGGCTGAAGCTTTTGGCAATGGAAAAAGGGGGTGACCGCGGTGGGGAAGGATATACATGAGCGGCAGATGGAGTTGTCATTGATACGGAATGAACGGAACAGACTTAAGCGCAGGCTCGAAGGAGCGGAAAAGCAGCTGAAGGAGGCGGAGAAGCTCCGTGACAGGCTGCATCGCCAGCTGACGAAAGAACAGCAGGATGTGGCGAAGCTTGGGAAGTTCTCTTTTATGAATAAGATCAATGAATGGACCGGCAAATGGGATGAACAAATGGAAAAGGAAATGGCCGAAGCGGCAGAAGCAGAGTTGAAATTCAATGAAGCGGAGAAAACCGTGATGGATCTGAAGGAAGAAACAGAAACGATCCGAAAGGAACTGCAGGATCCCGATTACGCCTATATAGAGGAAGAGTGGGTAGAATTTTTAAAAGAAAAAGAGACGTGGATCCGCCTGAACGATTCATTTGCAAGCAGCACCCTGCAAAAAATCGCAGACGAAAGAGTCCATATACGGTCCATGATGCGGGAAGTCCGCGAGGCACAGGATGCAGGAGAGGAAGCGATCCAGGCATTGGATGCCGCTCTCAGCAAGCTGGGCTCCGCGGAAGGGATGTCGATGTGGGATACCTTCCTCGGCGGCGGCCTCCTTGTATCGGCCTTGAAATACTCTGAAATCAACAGTTCTGATGACCATGTTCACCGTGCGCAGCGGGCTTTGCGCCGTTTTGAAACGGAGCTGATGGACGTCCAAAACGCTGCAACGGAATCGTTTACCATCAACAACAATGACATTTTTACATTTACCGATTTGTTTTTTGATAACATCTTTTCTGACTGGATGGTGCACTCGCGGATTACAGAAACCAAAAGCAAAGTAAACCAGGTCCTTCAGGATGTTCGCAGGGTTCAGAAGGGGCTTGCGAGGAAAAACGATGAATTAAACCATGAACTGAAAAGGCTGGATGAACAGGAAATGACAATCATCCAGTCCTAGGCCATAAGAAACGGGTCTTTCTCCTAGCGGAAAGACCCGTTTCGCTGTTCCTTATTCTTGGCGGAAAATCTTGTTATAGATAATGCGATCTTCTTTGAGATTGAAAATCTTCAGAAGCTCGGTTGTCTTGATGTAAGTGCTCTTATATTCTTCGCCATTGTCATTTTTATAGAGAAGAACGCGTTCTTCGTCACTGTCATTTTCGACACTTACTTCGTATCCGCTGCCAATTTCTTCTTCCACCACGGCAACTTCAGGATACTTGGCATCTTCTTTGGAGGATTCAACCGCTGCTTTGTTGTCATCCTCTTTTTTCTCGGTGTTACCGCCATTTGCAGAACAAGCCGCAAGCAGCAATGTACCCATAAGTAGAACTAAAAGTTTCTTCATTCTGTCTGCTCCAATCTAGTAAGATATTATGCCCATATATAAAAGGATTTATCGTGTATGTAGGTATTGGGCACTACCTTGACTATGATACCCTGAAAAAACAATATTTTGCAATAATTAAGTTTCGGAGTTTTCAGTTTTGGGGAAAACAGCCAGACGTTCCAAAAAACAAACATTGGAATAAAAGGAAACCTTCGGAACCCGAAATAACAATATGTAGACAGGCGAAATACCATATATACAATATATTGTTTAAGTTGGTTAAACCAGACACTTGCGGATAAATTTGAACTTTTTGTGACTTTTTATTTCTTTTCTAAATAAAGTTCATCCAGGATTTCTTTGATCTCATATGTGTCAGGAAGAAGATTCTGCTGGATGAAGGATTGAACCTGATCACCCTTAAGCCCATACATTTCCTCCAACTCCTTCGCGAAGAGAAGTCTCTCTTTTTCCAATAAGCCGGAAAGGCGGGGGAGCGGATCTGGCTGGATTTCTTCTTGAGATGCCAATACTTGTTTCAAGCCGTTTACATATTTTTCAAGCGGCCGGGCTCCCACAATTTTGACACCCTTATTATC
>DATBUB010000403.1:0-5522 GCA_036516555.1 Bacillaceae bacterium | reverse complement strand
TTATCATTGGACAGGTCCGGAGCCGCTGTCCCCCTCAGCAGAAAAAACCACTTTAGTATGGGAAGGTGAATTGTCTACAGGCCAGCTCCCGGCAGCTGAAGCTGTTTCAAAAGCGGTGGAAAACAGAAACGATCTCCTTATTTGGGCAGTTTGCGGAGCAGGGAAGACGGAAATCCTCTTTCCCGCCATAGAGAAAGCTCTCCAGAGAGGACTGCGGGTTTGCATTGCGACTCCCCGGACCGATGTCGTGCTGGAGCTGTCTCCGCGTCTAAAAAAAGTGTTTCCCTACATACGCCTCGCCGCTTTATATGGCGGGAGCGAAGACCGTCATACATATGCCCCACTCACCATATCCACCACCCATCAGCTGCTCCGCTTCCACCAGGCTTTCGACTTGTTGATTGTCGATGAGGTCGATGCGTTCCCCTATACGTTTGACAACAGTCTCCAGCAGGCCGTGGAAAAGGCGGCAAAACCAAATGCCGCCCGTATTTTCCTCACAGCCACACCGAGCAAAGCCTGGCAGGCGGAATGCCGGTTCGGCAAACGGAACCATATCAAAATTCCGGCGCGCTTCCACCGCAAGCCGCTTCCCATTCCAGAGTTCACTTGGTGCGGCAACTGGCGAAAGCATCTTGAGAAAAACCGCCTTCCAAACAACGTGGCCGCCTGGACGAAAAGTAGGCTTACGAAAAACAAGCAAGCCCTTGTTTTTCTTCCTGACATCAAGCTAATGGAAAAAGCTCTGCCGCTGTTCCGAAAACTTCATCCTGACATTCAGGCAGTCCATTCCGAGGATCCGGACCGCAAAGAAAAGGTTGAGCGTATGCGTGCCAAACAGACTCCCATCTTGCTGACGACCACCATTCTGGAAAGGGGGGTCACCTTCACCAACATTGATGTCGCCGTTTTAGGGGCGGAAGATGATATTTTTACCGAAGCCGCTCTTGTCCAAATTGCAGGCAGGGTGGGGAGAAGCTCCAATTTTCCGGATGGCATCATTACCTTTTTCCATTATGGGAGAACGCAGGCCATGATTTCCGCAATCACGCATATATCGGAAATGAACCGTCTGGCGAAAAAGAAGGGGCTGATTGATTCATGAACAGCCACTGTTTTTATTGTGATATCCCTATCCGGGAGGAGCTCTCCTGGGAAAGCCTGTTTTTATTGGTGAAAAAAGAGCTTTTGTGCAAAGATTGCAGGGAAAGTCTAACACCCATTTCCGGACCCTTGTGTGACATCTGTTCCAGGCCCATGTCCAAATTGAAAAAAAAGTTTATTCAGGGGAACATATGCCTTGACTGCGTCCGGTGGGAGCGGGATCCCGATTGGGCAGGGATGCTGGACCGGAACGTGTCCCTCTATGAATACAATGATTTTTTCAAAGAGCTGCTGGCACGCTTCAAGTACCGAGGGGATTATGTGCTGGCGAAGGCATTCTCCGCGGAAATAAAGGAGGCGGCAGTACGGATGGGTGCAGGCTGCGTCGTCCCCATCCCGCTGAGCGAAGAACGGCTGGATGAGCGCGGGTTTAACCAGGCCGAGGCGCTGGCGCGGGAAGCAGGACTTGAAACAAAGCAACTTCTTACACGGATTCACGGTGAAAAGCAATCGAAAAAGTCCCGAAGCCAACGAATATATTTGGACCAGGTGTTTGAAATGGCAGAGCCTCTCCCTGAAAAAAGCCCAACCATTTTGCTGATCGACGACATTTATACAACCGGATCCACCCTTAGGCATGCTGCACGGGTACTAAGGGAAGCAGGTGCGGAGAAAGTCCTCTCTTTTACTCTTGCAAGGGGTTAAAACACCGGACGGACTTGCCGATATAAAGAAGAGATTTTCTTTGATCGGAGGTAAATAACAATGGATTTAATGAACTGTCCGGACTGCGGAGAACTTTTTGTGAAAAATGCCGTCCGTGAAAAGTGTGAGAAATGCACGAAGGAAGAAGAACAAAAATATGATACGGTTTATAAATTTTTAAGAACACGGGAGAACCGGGCAGCTACGATGGACCGGGTGGAGGAAGCAACCGGGGTGGAGAAAGTCCTGATGTATAAATGGATCCGGAAAGGCCGTCTTCAGCTCGCACAATTCCCGAATCTGGGCTACCCTTGTGACAGCTGCGGAATAATCATACGGGAAGGCAAGCTCTGCCAGCCTTGTACAGATAGAATCATGCGGGATTTAACCATTCATGAGACAGAGGAAGCCCGCAAGGCGGAAATGAACAAACGGGCCACCTATATGTCCGCAGACAGACGCAATTGAAATCATGCGGATTTCAGCCGGTTTTGGCTAAACATCTGACCGCCATAACCGATATAATGAGTACGAACCTTTTTGTACGAAGAGTGAGGAGGTAACGCATATGAAAGTGAACCCTTTCAAACCGACGGATATGAATCCTTATAACCGAAATGTGAACAAAACGGGCCAGCAGCCGAAAGCAGCCCGTGCAGATAAAGTGGAAATATCCTCTGCCGCCAAGGAAATGCAGCAAATTTCCCATGTTGAGAAAGAGCGAAGAGCCCGCGTGGATGAATTGAAACAACAGGTTCAAAGCGGCCAATACAAGATGGATCCAAAGGAAATCGCCAAGAGCATCGCGAAGTTTTACACACGTCCATAACCTGAACTGAAGGAGGCTGTCATATGTCTGCTGAGACTCTCATTGCCAATTTGACAAAGATTTACACTCTGCATGAACATCTTTTGGCTCTGGCGGCCAGAAAGACAGAAATCCTCAAGAAAGGGGATGCGGACAGCCTTCAGAGCCTTATGCGCGAGGAACAGAAATACATGACAGCCATTGCCATGATGGAGAACGAGCGGCAAACGGCTGCAAAGGCTTTTTTAAAAAAGGGCCGCGCAGAAGGGCTTACCATTTCGGATTGTATTGAAGCGGCAACACCTGAAGCGGCCGAAACGCTCCGCAATCTGCAGCAGAAAATACTGTATGTGATTGAAAAGCTGCAGGTGCAAAACGATTTGAACCAACAGCTCATCTACCAGTCGCTGCAATTCGTGAATATGAGCCTGGATCTTTTTCAGCCGAAGCATGAGTCGTCTGTATACGGCAGGCCGGATACGAAGCAGCCGCAAAAGCAGCAAAAGACAGGGATGTCTTTTTTTGACTCGAAAGCTTGATCATAAAGATATAACGGAGGAAACCCCATGACTTCTACTTTTCATGGTCTCGAAACAGGGAAACGTGCAATGTTCACGCAGCAAAGCGCCCTTTATACGACCGGTAACAACATAGCAAACGCCAACACACCCGGCTATACAAGGCAAAGGGTCAACTTCAAAGAATCCGAAGCATATCCGCCGGCTGCCATGAACCGTCCGCAAATCCCGGGCCAAATGGGAACGGGGGTTGCAGCTGGTTCGATCCAGCGGGTCCGTGAAGGATTCCTGGATACGCAGTTCCGGGCGGAAAACTCGAAACTCGGCTATCATGGCTCCAACTCGAGCGCGTTAGCCAAGCTGGAGGATATTCTGAATGAAACCGGCAAGGACAGCAACGGCATCTCCAAAGTGCTGAATAATTTCTGGCAGTCGCTGCAGGATTTGAGCACAAGTCCGGAAAATGGCGGAGCACGTGCCGTCGTCATCGAGCAAGGTAAGGCAGTAGCCGATACGTTCAACTATGTGCATGGCACGATTGAGGCATACCGCCAGGATTTGGGCAGCCAAATCGAGGTGGACCAGAAACACATCAACACTCTTTTGGAAAACATCGATGCACTGAATAAAAAGATCGCCGAGGTGGAGCCGCATGGCTACCTGCCGAATAACCTGTACGATGAGCGGGACAGGCTGGTGGACGAGCTTTCCGGCTATATTGACATCAAGGTGGAAAAGGTGCCGAGTGCGGATGACATGCTCGGCAATGTCAAAGGTGTGGCGGAAGGCTATTACATCATCAAGCTTGGCGGGAACGAAATCGTCAATAAGGACGGGTATAAAACTCTGGATATTCAAAAGGCTGGAGATCCGGGCAAAGAATATGTAACGACCATCTCTTTTGGAGAGTTTACGTACACAGCAGCCACCCTGCCTCAAGGGAAAATGAAAAGCATGATCGAAAACTTTGGACACGGCAGCGAAGGGAACGGAACGTATTCGAAACTGTTGGCCGACCTGGACAAGCTGGCGAATGATTTTGCGGCAAGCGTCAATGCGGCTCATCAGGAGGGCAAACTGGCGGACGGCAGCAATGGCGTTCCCCTTTTTCAGGAAAATGCCGGCGCCAGCGGGATTTATATGGTTGAAACCGATCCGGCCAAGCTAGCGCCATCCTCGACCGGATCTGCCGGTGACGGCTCGAACGCCAGAAATATGGCGGACTCCTTCAAGGGAGTCATGAAAGGCTTCGAAAGCATCACCGGCCAGCTCGGTGTGCAGGCACAGTTTGCCAACAGGCAGAAAGCCAGCACGGATGTGTTGCGTTCAGCGGTGGAAGAGAGCCGTCTGTCTGTAAGCACAGTGTCGCTTGATGAAGAAATGATGAACATGATCAAATACCAGCATGCATACAATGCAGCTGCACGAAATATTACGGTAGTCGACGAAATGCTTGATAAAATCATCAACGGCATGGGAACCGTCGGAAGATAGGGGGTAACTGAAAGATGCGTATAACACAATCCATGTTGGCAAACAACTCGCTGCGCCATTTGAGCAACACTTATGGCCGGATGGGAAAGCTTCAGGACCAATTGAATACCGGCAAAAAAATCAACCGCCCATCCGATGATCCCGTTTCGGCTATGAAGGGCCTCACGTACCGGACGAATGTGGCACAGGTGGAGCAGTTCAAGAGGAATTTCACGGAAGCTCATAACTGGATCGACAACTCGGATGCTGCTTTGGATAAAGCAACTCTTGCCATGCAGCGGATCCGTGAGCTGACAGTTAATGCCTCAAATGGGACACTGGATGAATCCCAGCGCAAAATGATTTCGGAGGAAATCAAACAGATCAAGGAACACCTCGGCGAAATCGCCAATACCCAGGTGGGAGACAAATATCTCTTTAACGGGACCGACACGGACAAGAAGCCGGTGGATTTTGCTGCTGGTACTTATCCAAGCAATTCCGATGCTGTAGAAATAGAACTGAGCAAAGGGATCACCATCCAAGTGAACGTTGTGCCGAAAGATATTTTTTCAAAGGATTTCTTTGATAGCATCGATAACTTGATCGCGGATATAGATGCTCCTGATGGTGACGTCGGCCAGCATCTTGCCCATATGGATACACAAATCAATCACATTTTGACCGAGCGTGCCACGCTTGGCGCTCGAGATAACCGGATTGAGCTGATGGAGCAGCGTGTGGACCAGCAGGAAGCCATCTCGAAAAAAATGATGTCCGATAATGAGGACATTGAATATGAAAAAGTGATTTCGGAGTTTATCATTGAAGAGAGTTTGCTCCGTGCGTCACTAAGTGTCGGTTCGCGGATCGTACAGCCGACGCTCGTCGATTTTCTGCGTTAAAAGCTATTC
>DATBUB010000402.1:0-2991 GCA_036516555.1 Bacillaceae bacterium | reverse complement strand
AGTATTTAAAACATGGAGCAGCATTGAAAGGTGATAGAAGTGGACAAAATCGATTTAATTGAAGGAAGCATCCAGGATTTACAGGAGGTTTACCCCCGGTATACGGAAGATTTTGCGAAAGAGGAGCAAAAAAGTTCCCGTCAGCTTGAAGCCCTTTTAAAGGGAGGAAATTACAAGCTTCTTTTTGCAAAAGACAACGCGATTGAACAAATAATAGGTTATGCATTTATTTATGAGTTTGCTTGCGTGCCCGCCATCTGGATTGATTATATTGCCATTAACAAAGAACACCGCGGTTCGGGGTATGGGTCGGAATTTTTTAAGAAGATTGCGGAATACAAGCAAGATGGGATAGGGGTTTTTCTTGAAGTGGAGATGCCGGAAGCCGAGGACAAAGATGACAGGGCCATCCAGCTTAGGAGGATTTCTTTTTATGAACGGCTTGGAGCTGAAAAACTGGATGTCCCATACCTCCTGCCCACCGAAAATGGCGGCTTTCCGATGTATCTCTATTTCAAAAGCAGCCAGCGCCTAGACATATTACGAAAAGAACAAATCCAGGAAGCCATCACGGAAGTTTACACCCACATCCACTCTGACCTTGAAAACGCAGCTTCCATCCTTAAAACCTTCATCACAGAAATTCATGATCAGCCGCTAAAGTGAAGCAGGGGGAAGGTTCCCCTGCTTATTTCAAGCTTCAAATGAAGGGCTGGAACACCCCCTAATTCAATTTAATTATTGCAAAATTTGGGTTTTGTGATTAATCTAATTTTATAATGGCGAGTTTGTAAATTTTTGGGGGATGTTTCTTTGTTGAATTTATTTTTTGTATTTTTGTTGGTTGTGGGTGTTTATTTTTTGATAAGGGATTTTCTATCTTTGAAAAAAGCTGCGGAGCTGTCGGCTGAAGCGCTTTATCCGATTGGGGAACAGTTTACGAATGTCTTTACCGATCGGGAATGGAATGAGATGAAGCCAATTTCGAAGCAAACGAAATCGTACCGGATTGTCAAATGGGGGACGGTGGCAGCGCTCGTTTTTGTATTGGGGTTGGCAGGGATTGTTTTTCTGACAGATTTGGTTTCGTCTTCAATTTTCAGTTTCATTTATATTTTTTACTTTTATATGAGCGCCATCAGGCATCCGGGAAACTTCTTTATTTTGCAAAAAGGAATCATAATGGACAGTAAATACATATCCCCGTCCTCAATCAAGGAGTTTTCTATGGAGAAAATCCGCCGCTGGCATGCTTTGTATGGATACCATTCCAAAGTGAACAATGGGTATAAACTATCATTTTCCTTTAAAAACAGGCTGATCCCATCCAGCTTTGTGGTCGTGACAGAAGAGAAGGACCTCAATGAGATTATAAGACTGCTTGAGACACAAGGAATCCATGGGAAGCTGGAGGAAGAGGAAAATCTAGCGAAATAAGGGGCACAGAGACCGTAAGAAGAAACATCTTTTTGCGGTCATTTTATTTCAAAATCAAATAGTGGGAGTGGGTGAAATAAATGGAGGAGACGGTTCCGCTGCTTCATTCCGAACCCGAAAGAAGCGCTGGAACCGTCCGTGTGCTTACATGTGGCCAATGCTAAATTTAGGAAGTTTGTATTCCATGATGGTGGATACGGTTCGGAAGCCCAGCTTTTTGTAGAGGTTTTTTGCGGGGTTGCCGGCAAAGACGTTTAGCTGGACAGTATAAATTCCATTTGCGTAAAGCTCCTGCATGGCAGTCTGCATTAATGTTTTTGCGATCCCTTTATTTCTGTGTTGCGGGAACACATATAAGTGAAAAAGGTGGCCGGTCAACTCGCCGGTCAATTGGCTCAAATCCCTTCCAAGCATAATCCAGCCTCTTAATTCACGGTTTTCTTCATCAATCAAATAATAGGCGCCATTTTTAATAAGGGAGGAGAACATCTCATGGGCATTCCAGCCGTGGTTCGGGGCGTATCCCGCCGTGCTTTCATTAACGACATGTCCTGATAGCCTTAAAATATAATCTGTTTCCGCCTGATTCGTTTTTCTGATGGCCATAGCACACCTCAATGGATAATTGGTCTATATTACTATATAAAGTAGCCAGGCTGAGGGTGCCGCCCCTTAAAAATCAAACTGCCTGATCCTCCGGGACCAGGCAGTAGGGCAGGAGGCGATTCGGCCGCTTCATTCTCGTCCCGAAAGAAGCGCTGGAACAGTACCTCCGCTTCAATCGCGTCTTGAAAGAAATGCTGAATCCAACCTCCTGTTTCCTTATGAAATTTGGGCTATGTATTCCGGGTTGGGCTGTTGTTCGTCTTTGCTTTGTACTTTGTCGATTTTGTCGACGAACATGCCGAAGACTCGTTTCTTTTCTTCGAGGTCTTTGATTTCGGCTTTTAGTTTGTTGAATTGTTCTTCGAAGGGCTTGTGGTAGATTTCGCGGATGGTGCGGATAATCTCTTCGTTTACGGTTGATTGGCTGACCTGTTTGGTGATGCTGAATTTGTAATTGTAAACCATGAGCTCTTGTTTAACCTTCTCGTATTCCTTGTCGATTTCCGCCAGCAAATCGAGAATTTCTTCTTTCCACACATTCAGTGATTTTTTTAGGTATGATGAATCCATGGCTTGGTCTCCTTTTGCAAAATTTGTGATAGATTAAGATAAAATATGTCCCTAAATTTTAACATGCAAAAATTACAGTTGTTTTGCTGTGAGGTTACAGTTTGAACTTTCTTATTAAATACTAGTAACAGAGAAATATAGCCAACAGGGTTTAAGGGACATTTTGCAAAAAAGAATCGGGTAGGAAAGGGGATGAATCATATGAAAATGAAGTTTATTCTATCGGGACTGCTCGTTATGTTCCTGTTGTTTGGAACCTATAAGTTAATGAATGCGAGAACGTTTCAATTATTCGGGGGGCTCGTTTCCGAGGTTAAGACAGATGAAAAGGAAGTTGCGTTGACCTTTGATGATGGACCAAATTCAAATGTTGACCAG
>DATBUB010000401.1:0-5258 GCA_036516555.1 Bacillaceae bacterium | reverse complement strand
TAAGACGGCCTCCAATCTTGGTACTTGGTTGGAGAACATTTTAACATATGGAAAGGAAAAAGGCAGGAAAGATGTTTCTATTGTTTGCATCATAAAGGTTTAGTATGTAAGCAATTACATTGAGAAAAATATCATATCTTTCCTTTGGTATATAAATGTGCTAAACTTATGAATGGATTTCCAAAAGAACTTTTATAAAGGGGGAACTACCATGAAAAAGAAAAGCTTTTTGCTCAGCGCGGCCCTGATCCTGGTGCTGTCCATGTTTTTGGCTGCCTGCGGCGGCGGTGAAGAAAAGAAAAGCGGCGATGGCGGCGGCAAAAAAGAAAGCGATTACGGAACCAAATTTCTGAGCATCGCGACAGGCGGTACTGGCGGAACTTACTATCCGTTGGGCGGTAACTTTGCCAACATGATCAAAGAAGCAACAGGTGTTGATGCAAACGCCATCACATCCGGCGCTTCCGCAGAGAATATGGCTCTTATCCAAAAGGGCGATGCTGAAGTGGCTTTTACTCAAACGGACATTGCCACTTATGCAAACGAAGGCAAATTAATGTTCGAAGGCAAAAAAGTGGATAACATCAGAGGTCTTGGAACCCTGTACCCTGAAACGATCCAGATTGTAACAACGGCAAAATCAGGCATTAAATCAGTTGAAGATTTGAAAGGCAAAACAGTATCTGTTGGTGAGGCAGGTTCCGGTACACGGGCGAATGCTGAACAAATCCTTGAAGTGCACGGTTTGACTGTTGATGATCTGAAATCGCGGAACCTGTCCTTTGACGATTCCACTACAGGTATTCAAGACGGCACAATTGACGCCGCTTTCATCACTGCAGGAACACCAACTGGTGCAGTTGAAGGCTTGGCTGCAACAGAAGATGTAATCATTATTCCAATTGCAGGAGACAAGATTGATGCTTTGATCGAGAAATATCCTTACTATGCAAAAGAAATCATTCCTGCAGGAACATACAAGGCTGAAAAAGAGGTCGAAACGGTTGCGGTTCAGGCCATGCTTGTTGTAAGCAGCGATCTGAAAGATGAGCTTGTATATGAAATGACTAAAGCTATTTTTGAAAACACGGATAAAATCGGCCATGCCAAAGGTAAGTTGATCAAGGCGGATAAAGCGCTTGACGGTATGGCGATCGAGCTTCATCCGGGTGCAAAGAAATATTTTGATGAAAAAGGCATTTCTACAAAATAAGCAATCTCTCATGCCAAGATTTTGAGACAGGAATAGACCGTGATCCATTTTTCGGTCTATTCTTTTCTTTGGAAGTTTTGAAGTCTTTTATTATGGAGAAATACATGGTTAGATACAAACGTGTCATATTGGCGGCCGCAATCACATTGCTGCTGATCTTGCTGGTCTGCATTCCTTTCCGGGAAAGCGTAGTGATTGAGGACGGGCAAAATGGAAAGCTCCTCGCATATTTTCCTTTAGAAGAAGATAAAACCTTTCACATTCAATACACCCATTCCATCCATTTGTCCAATGTGAAAGAAACATATCAAGTCCTGGCAGGAGGAACAATCCGCCAAATCGAATTAATGTATGAAGACACATCCATCGGCATGCCTTCCAATGCGGAAGAGGGCGAGACGTTTGAAATCATAGACGGAACGTATCATATACGGAACATGAAGCGTGATTTTCCTTTTATTGCGCTCCGGGTAGGGCAGGTGGCTGCAAACCACAAGCTGATTGTATATGATAAGACCGTTCCTTTTACTTCGTTCGTGCAGCCCGGCTCTTTTGTAAAAGTAAAGGAGAAACGACTTGCATTGTGGCAGCTATGGAAAGGAGTGAATATTGTTGGCTGACAAACATCAACATGAAACCTTATCAGCAGAAGAACAGCAGAAACTTTTGGAAAAATACGACCCGGAATCTGCAACGAGAAAATTATTGGGACCTGTAGGGAAATTTGTTTTCCTTGCCCTGCTGGCATTCTCCGTTTTCCAATTGTATGCTTCCATCACTCAGACCATCCCTAGACAAATCCTGCTCTCCGTACACCTCGGATTTGCGCTTTCACTGATTTTTCTTTTATTCCCGGTGAGCAGAAAGTCAAAAAAGAAAGACAGGATTGTCTGGTATGATTATATTCTATTCTTTTTATCCATTGGTGTAGGTGCATACTGGCCACTGATGGAAGAAGCAATCGTGAATAGGGTGGGAACCTTGACTGCCCTTGATTTGACAGTCGGAGCGATTGCGATACTGCTGACCCTTGAGGCTACAAGGCGTGCAGTGGGACTTCCCATCACAATCATCGCATCCCTTTTTATTGCCTATGCATATTTTGGACAGTCCATGCCAGGATTCCTTGCCCACAGAGGGCTGAATTTTGAGGGACTGGTCAATACTCTGTTCTTTACGTCGCAAGGTATACTGGGAACACCTTTATATGTTTCTGCTACATTTATCTTCTTGTTCCTGCTATTTGGTGCTTTTCTTGTAAAGACAGGGGTAGGTCAATACTTCAATGATTTAGCCCTGTCCATCGCTGGACGGAGAATCGGAGGTCCTGCGAAAGTGGCCATCTTCTCCAGTGCTTTGCAGGGAACCATAAGCGGAAGCTCAGTGGCAAACGTTGTAACATCCGGTTCATTTACAATCCCGATGATGAAAAAGCTTGGCTACCGGAAAGAATTCGCCGGTGCCGTTGAAGCGGCTGCCTCAACTGGGGGGCAAATCATGCCTCCTGTCATGGGAGCGGCAGCCTTCCTGATGGTGGAATTCATCGGCGGAATCAGTTACTGGGAAATCGCTAAGGCAGCGGCTATCCCCGCGGTATTGTATTTTGCGGGAATTTGGATCATGACGCATTTTGAAGCAAAACGAGTGGGTCTGAAAGGCCTTTCTGACGATGAAATGCCAAACCGGAAAGAGGTGCTGGGCAAAATTTATTTGCTCATCCCGATCCTGCTTGTCATTGTTCTATTGATGAGCGGTGTCAGTGTCATGCGTGCGGCTCTCTGGTCCATTGTCGGAACCATCGTGGTCAGCGCCTTGAAGAAGGAAACCCGCATTGGTTTCAGGCAGATGGTTGAAGCGCTTGTGGATGGCGCCCGGACAGCCCTTTCGGTGGCAGCAGCCACTGCGGCAGCCGGTATTATCGTGGGCGTGGTTACCAAGACTGGCCTTGGACTGAAGTTGGCGAATGGCCTGGTAGGACTGGCGAATGAACAGCTGCTCCTGACGCTGTTCTTCACGATGCTGACCGCCATCGTACTGGGTATGGGTTCGCCGACAACAGCGAACTACGTCATCACATCAACGATTGCGGCTCCTGCAATTATCCTGCTGGGCGTCCCGGCATTGTCTGCCCACCTTTTCGTCTTCTATTTCGGTATTGTGGCAGACATCACGCCGCCTGTTGCCCTGGCTGCATTTGCTGCGGCGGGGGTGTCGGGAGGAGAACCGATACGGACGGGCGTCAATGCCTCGAAGCTGGCCATTGCCGCCTTTATCATCCCGTATATGTTCGTTCTCTCGCCTGAATTGCTGATGATCGATACAACCATCCCTTATCTGATTTGGGTGGTCTTTACAGCTTTTACCGGCATGATCGGTATTGGAGCAGGCATTATCGGCTTCTGGTACCGCAAGCTGTACTGGTTTGAAAGAATCATTGCCATCATTGCAGGACTTCTGCTTATGTATCCCGAGGGAGTATCCGATATCGTAGGACTAGTTTTATTTGCTGTGATGGTTGGAACTCAAATTTTCACGAAAAATAAAGGAAAATACAAATTGGCTGAGAGCTGATTATGTAAAAGCCCTGGCGTGTGCCAGGGCTTTCTTATTGAATAAATCATGAACTGCAAATAAAATAGCAAATTGCTATTGACACTTGGGGCAGTCCATTGTATATTATTAATTGTCCAGCTAACACATATCGTGATTCTGTAGCTCAGCTGGGAGAGCGCTACCTTGACAGGGTAGAGGTCGCTGGTTCGAGCCCAGTCAGAATCATACCAGGAATAAAAGCTTGTAAACGTTGATATATCAATGTTTGCAGGCTTTTATTTTTTTGGCCTTAGCGGTAGGCCAGCTTCCGATTTGGATAAGAGAGCCAATGTTTTTATTTTCTTGCTTTGTATACGGGGATTTCTGAAAAACGTAAAAGTAAGTTTGAATTTCACTTTCCATGATTGGCTATAGGTTGAAATCCGGGCCAAACAGTATTAAATGACACTTGTGTAGACTGTATAATACCGTAGCAGAATGGGAACGGCAATCGTCGAGGAAACAAGTAAAAAGGCATTACGGATGCCTAGTTTAATAATCGGGGAGGTTCACACGAAAAAAACACCTATAAAAACCTAATTATAGGTGTTTTTGTTTGGATTGCTCGGCAAATAGTTCCTAAAATGGTTTATAATAGTGTTAGAGGGAACTATCTAAGGAGGTGCGAGCCAGTTTTATTGTCTGAAATTTCTGTCTCAATCGTTTGCCTTTTTCTCTCAATCTAAATACGTATGTGTTCAGATAAATGTTTATTAAAGAATCTATTATTGTATCCAATCGTTTGCCGGCACATTAATACACGAATTGGTCCACGCATACACCGGTACTAATAACTGTACCATTGAGTTTGAAAGGGAATTAACTGAGACGCTCGATGAGCTATCAACTCTCATTCTGGGGAGTGTAAAATCGCCCCAGCCTAAAACAGATTTGTTGAGATTGTTGGGCAGATAAAGAAATGATATTGAAGAAGGTGTTTGATTTAAAAGATATATTTACAACAGGAGAATAAAAATATTTTTTTGAATAGTGTGGAAATTATGATTTTGCTAATATAGTTACATAGGAGGTGGATTCTGTGAGCAACAGGAAAAAAAATTTGATATTAACATTTTTAATGGGTGTTCTTGCAACGGCTTTTGCATTACCATTGCTAAGTGCATTAGGTGTCCCTTCGTTTAGTGTTGTGTTAGTTGCTTTGTTTGGGGAAGGAAGTAGTTGGGCTTTGGTTTTTACACTATTGCTAATTCTTTCAATTGCTCTTGGTGTAGGAAAGGTTATTAAAAGTTCTGCTTAAAACAGCAGGATTAAATAAGACGGAACTGTAAATAAACGCTAAGATGAAAAAATCTTAGCGTTTTTTTTGTGTGTTAATTACTCTGTGAAAGACTATGGTAATTAAATTGTTTTTTAATAAAATAAATGAACATTCTTTCAACTTTTTTACCACATTATCTGAACTGCTTATTAATACCCATTTTTTTAAAAAAGG
>DATBUB010000400.1:0-3497 GCA_036516555.1 Bacillaceae bacterium | reverse complement strand
CCATACTAAAGATGGGGACATATCACAAAAGCTTTACGATTAAAAAACGAAGGCTGCCCGAAAGGCCGTTGTATCATGGCCTTTCGGGCAGCCTATTGAATATTTCCTCATTTTCGAAGCCTTTCTTTGTTCCGCCAGCCTATCCGCTAAACTCCGAGCTGCACCATTTTTAATGCGCTTTTTCAATTCGCCGGAGTTAATTGGAGCGAAAGGTACGAGACTCCTGCGGGACACGCAGGCATAGGGACACCCCGGCGGCGCCTAAGCGCTGAGGAAGCTTCCTGGCTGCCCTGCGGAAAAAGAGCGCCTGGAGCGCAAATCAACACAACGATATAAGAGAAAGCAAAAAGAGACGCCCAAAAGCCTTCTTTTGGGACAGCCTCCTTCATTTGGGTGTATCGCAGTCTGCCTGCGAACCCTCTTTTTTGCCTGCCAGATCATCATTGACCGTGTAGGCAGATAATTTGACCCCTGTGTGATACGCTGCACGGCTGATTAAATGTCCTGCCACCGGCGCTGTGACGAAGATGAAGACAATTCCCACAAGCAGCCTTGAATTGATTTCATTGTCTGCAGCGTAAAAGTACAGTAGAGCCCCCAGGAGAGTGACCATGACTCCCATTGTTGTCGATTTGGATGCAGCGTGATTCCTTGTGTAGACATCCGGCAGCCTCCATACGCCAAATGCAGAGACAACGCTTAAGAATGTACCAAGGAGAATCAATATGGCGACAGTCCACTCAGCTATTGCGGTCATTTTCTATGATTTCCCCTTTCTCCAGGAACTTTGAGAAGGCCACTGTGCCGATAAACGACAAGATACCGAACAGCAGGATGACATCCAAAAAAGCCTTGGTATCCAGCGCCATTGATATTAAAGCGGTAATGGCGATCAAATTGACCCCCATCGCGTCAAGGGCTACAATCCTGTCAGGAACGCTTGGCCCTTTGATGACCCTGATGAGCAATATGCCTGATGACAAGGTAAAGCCAAGAAGAGCGATTTTGAGGACTATTTCCAGCATCAGCGGCTCACCTCCATGATGGCTTTCTCAAAAGAACAGCGGATATCCTCGGCTGCTACATCTACATCCTCGATATCCATAGCATGAATATAAAGGGTTTTATTGTCCGGTGAAATATCAACGACAAGCGTACCGGGCGTGAGGGTAATCAAATTGGCCAGCAAGGTTACTTCCCATTCAGCTGTAAGCTGTGTTTCTAGGGCAAAGATCCCCGGGCGGATATCAAGCTTTGGATTCAGGACCACTTTCAGCACAGCAAGATTGGAAAGCAGCAGCTCCCTCAGGAAAATGAAAAGCAATTTAATGACGGCCATCACTCTGTATAAGTAAAACCTGGAATTAAAAAATCTTCTCATGATATAGATGATCAACAGCCCAAGAAGAAAGCCGATCAAAAAGGTGGACGTGCTCATAGAACTGGAAAAAAACATCCATAGAAAGGCCAGGAAAAAGTTCAGCAAGATTTGAAAAGCCATGGGAAAACCTCCTTTTTGCCACAAACTTATGGTGATGCATACAGTAAGCTGCGGAATTACTTCAGTACCGCATCTATATACAAATCGGGATTGACCAAAACCTCTACAGCCTGTGCAATGTAGTGGTTTGCCCATTCGGAGAAAACACCATAGGATATGGCTGCAATAACCAGGATGAGGACGGGTATGAGGAGTCGTCCAACAGGGACGGAATCATTCTTGGTGCTGCCGGAAGCTTCCCCCCAAAATCCATTGATAAACACCCTCATCAGCGAATAAAGGACAAACAGGCTGGACATCATGACAATCAAACCGCCCACAAGATCCCCGTTTGAAAAACCTCCTGTTACAATCAGTATTTTTCCTACGAAGCCGCTTAGGGGCGGAATGCCTGCCAAGGCAAGGACGGAAATGAAAAACGTCCATCCCAACAAGGGATAATGTCTGATCAAGCCGGTATACTTTCGGTAATCACTGGACCCTGTAATGGAAATGATGATGCCGGCCAAAAGGAACAGGACAGCTTTAATGATCATGTCATGTATCAAATAAAAGACAGAGCCGCTCAAGGAATCTGTATTCATTGCCCCGATGCCATATGTAATTACGCCGATGGCTACAATAATATTATAAATCACGATTTTTTTCAGATCTTTATATGCGATAGCCGCAATGGATCCGAGGACAATGGTGATCAATGAAAGAATCGACAGCAATTCATGAGTGTAGCCTTGATCATGATAGAAAAACAGGGTGTATGTTCTAAGGATTGAATAAACCCCTACCTTTGTAAGCAACGCCCCGAATAGCGCCATGATGGGGGCAGGCGGTGCATAATAGGACCCGGGAAGCCAAAAGTACAATGGAAATATGGCCCCTTTCAGCCCGAACACGATCAGGAACAGAACAGCTACGACCGTCAGGATAGCTGGCTGTTGTCCAGCCTCAGCAATACGCTGCGAAATGTGGGCCATATTGAGCGTGCCTACGATGGAATACAAGTATCCTACGGCTATGACGAATAATGCCGATGAGGTGATGTTTACCAAAATATACGTAATGGATTCACGCAGCTGTATTTTTGTTCCGCCGATTACAAGCAGGACATAGGAAGACATAAGCATGACTTCAAAAAACACGAACATGTTAAAGATATCCCCGGTTGTAAATGCTCCGTTCACTCCAACAATGAGGAACTGGACAATCGGATAATAATAAAATCTTTCGCGCTCAGCTCCAATGGAGCGGAATGAAAACAGGACACAGCAGAAAGCGATGAGTGAAGTGACGGACACCAGCAGGGCTGACAGCATATCCGAAACAAGGGTAATGCCAAATGGTGCAGGCCAGCTTCCGACATCCAGCGTCTGTATGCCATGCAAATCAATTTGCCTGATCAGTATAAGGGAAACCACAAAGGTCCCTGCGGTGGAAACTGCAGATATCCAGCGCTGTGCTGTCACTTTCTTCGAAAAGAAAATAAGGATGACCGCAGTCATCAGCGGAATAACGATGGGCAAGATCAGTAAGTTAATCATTTTTCTCAGTACCTCTCAAATCATCGATGTTATCTGTCCCGAGTTCCTGATATGCACGATAGGCAAGGACAAGAAAAAATGCAGTGACACCGAAGCTGATGACAATCGCAGTCAGGATCAAAGCTTGCGGGATAGGATCTGTATAGGAATTTGCCTGTTCTCCCAGGAGCGGAACAGTTCCTTTCTTGAGGCCTGCCATGGTAAGCAGGAGCAAGTGGGCCCCGTGGCTCAGCAATCCGGTGCCGATGATGATCCGAAGCAGGCTTTTGGATAGCATTAAGTATACAGCACTTGCAAAGAGAAGGCCGATTAGGATGGACATTAAAATTTCCATTATTCGCTCTCTCCAATCGTTTGAATAATGGTCATCGTGGCACCGACAACAACGAGGTACACACCAATGTCAAACAGGACTGCCGTATGGAGCGAAGTTTTGCCCAGCAAAGGCAGCACAAAGA
>DATBUB010000399.1:0-3708 GCA_036516555.1 Bacillaceae bacterium | reverse complement strand
ATGATACGGCTCCTTTCGGACACGGAAAATGTCTCATACCATTCAGTATAACGAAAATCCGATAAAACCGAAAATGATTTGGGAGGTTGGCAGCCGCCCATACAATTATTTGCCTTTTGAATATTTTATTGTGTAAGAGTTCATTCTCTTATAAGAATCAGGAGGTGAAACGTTCATGGGCTTCTGGGGTTGCGGATACGGTGGCTACGGAGGTTATGGCGGCGGTTACGGCGGAGGCAGAAATTTCGCGTTGATTGTGGTGTTGTTCATTCTGCTGATTATTGTCGGAGCTGCCTGGCTGTAATAGGAACCATTGAGAGCAGGATATAAAAGGTATCCTGCTCTTTTTCGTGCATAAAAAAACTCCCGCATTTACATATCCGGCTACATAAATGAGGGGAGCTTTATGGTGTTGTGGCAGTATTCAGGTCTTCTTCCAGCGCCTTCACATTTTCCGCAATCCTGTCGCATATTTCCTGATATTTTGCCCATTTTTCTATATTTGTCTGGCTCGTTTTATCCGGATCCGGAATGTGCCATTTTAACACTTTTTGCTGATGGCCAGGCGATAAGGGAGGCTCGGGGTCATTGTTGAAATCATAGATTGCGATAATATAAGAAGCCTCATCCAACAATGCCTCATTGACCTTTTTTACAGGTTTTTCTGTCAGGTCAATATTTACCTCTTGCATGGCTTTAATGCTCAATGGATCTCTCCGTGGGTTGGCCCAGCCGCTGCTGGCTATTTTCCAATCTTCCAAATTTGCTTTTTCAGCCCAGGCCTCGGCAATGACACTCCGGGTATGCTGCGGGGAAAGGAAGTACAATATGTTGTTTGCCATAGACGTTAATGTCCTTTCCATTGTGTTTTCATTACACTATACCCAAAAATTTCTTGGCTATTCCTTATGGAGGCGATTTATTTACATCTAGTTACAATTTTTGGAGGGCATCCAAATGGCTGGCAGTTTAGCGGGCAAGGAAGTTGGGTAGAAAATAACAACTTATTACCATATCTTATCAGGGGGAAATCGAATGAAGCTTACGACGAAAATATTGCTTGGGTTGTTGGCAGGTGCAGTGGCAGGGCTGCTGCTGAATATGTTTATTCCCGATGCTTTCGGCAAGCTGGACACTTATGTGTTTACACCGCTTGGAAGCATCTTCTTAAATCTGATCAGCATGATTGTTGTGCCAATTGTCCTATTTTCCATCATTTTGGGGACAGCAGGTCTTGGAGACCCGAAAAAGCTGGGGAGGATAGGGGTCAAGACAATCGCTTATTTCTTAATCACCACTTGTATTGCAATCATCATTGGAATTTCATTGGCCTCCATCGTAAAGCCGGGGGAAGCAGGAAAGTTCGATGTAGAGAATGCTGAGTTCAAAGCGGAGGAAGCCCCTCCTGTCAGCGATACCTTGTTGAACATCATCCCTAAAAACCCTGTCACCGCGCTTGCAGAAGGGAACATGCTGCAGATCATTGTTTTTGCGGTCTTTATAGGGCTGGCCCTGACTGCACTCGGCACCAAGACAAAAGGGATATTGAACTTGATTGAGCAAGGAAACGAAATCATGATGTACCTTGTCGGCCTCGCCATGAAATTTGCCCCTTATGGAGCATTTGGCCTTATCGCGTCAGCAGTGGGGGAACAAGGGTGGACGTCCGTCAAGGCAATGGTCTCCTATATGCTTGTTGTATTGGGTGCCTTGCTCATACATGGCCTGGTTACATATGGGGCAACCATCTATTTTTTGGCCCGAAAAAATCCTTTTACCTTTTTTTCCAAGATGGGTCCGGCGATGAGCGTAGCCTTCAGTACTTCCAGCAGTAATGCCACCTTGCCCGTCTCAATGGAAACAGCACAAAAAAAGCTGAAAGTGCCTGAATCGGTCTCCAGTTTTGTCCAGCCTTTGGGGGCAACAATCAACATGGATGGAACAGCCATCATGCAAGGGGTTGCCACGATTTTCATTGCACAAGTATATGATGTAAATCTTTCCATGGGTGCCCTGGTGACTGTTGTATTGACCGCAGTGCTGGCTAGCATTGGCACAGCAGGTGTGCCGGGGGTCGGGTTGATCATGCTTGCCATGGTACTGAGCAGCGTCAATCTTCCTGTGGAAGGGATTGGGCTGATTTTGGGCATTGATCGCCTCCTGGACATGGCCCGAACAGCCGTCAATATCACCGGGGATGCAGCATGTGCAGTGTACGTGGGTGAAACAGAAAAGAGAAGGACAATTAAAATGCAGCGAGGCTTTGAGGCTTCCGCTAGATGAATGGGCTGACAGCTCCCAAAACAACTCCAGATTGCATGCCACTGGAGTTGTTTGGGATCTGATATAATGGGGGGAGAAAGCGGTGTCAGTCCATTGTTGGATTGGCTGCTGGAAGGATTATGGTAAATGTAGTCCAATTGTCGTCAGATTCACAAAGCAGTTGGCCGCCGTGCTTCTCGATGATTTCCTTTGAAACAAACAGGCCCAGACCGGTTCCTGTTTTTTTTGTGGTTACAAAGGGTTCAAAAATATTTTTTAACAGGGTTTCTGGAATTTTTGGCCCGGTATTGGAAGTCTTTAAGTAGACCATACCGTCTTTTTGATAGCCTTCTATCAGGATGATGGATTTGTTTTCCTGCAATGCCATCACTTCGATGGCATTGAATATGATATTGATCATGACTTGCCGAACTTCTTCCTGGATCCCTTTTATGTATAATTGATCCTCCATATTATGCTGCAAAGAGACGTTGACTTCCAAAAGCCTGGGATATAAAAAGGAAGTAATTTGTTCAAGCAGTTCATTGAATGAAAAAGTTGTTTCTTCCCGTTCCAGAAGTTCTTTTTTCGACAACATCAGAAATTGGGTGATCCTGTATTTCAGTTGGTCCAATTCCCCTGAAATGATATCGAGATACGGGAGCTTTGGGTCTTCAGCCCGAAGAAGCTGGATGAATCCATGAACGGCTGTCAGCGGATTCCTGAATTCATGGACAAAGCTGGAAGTCATCTGGCCCAAGAGGGTAAGCCGGTCTTCATGGACGGCATTGATTCTCCTGTTCTTTTCATCTATTATCTGGTCTTTTAGCAGAGAAAAGTGGCTTACAGAATGATATAAAAAGAGATCGATGATGCCATTTACTTTAGATTTGAGGGAGGGAAGCAAAGTCTTTGGAGCAGGGTATTCCTCCAATTCGGCAAGTATTTCGTTTTTTGCCGCATTTACATTATAAACGAAAAGTCCTAGGCTTGATTTTTGTTTGATCTTTACACTGGCTGCATTATGGGCCTTTTCCTGGATGAATTTTTCCCGTTCTTCAGGTTCAAGGGAAAACGCATTCAAGAATGTAGTAAATAAGAAATCACCGTTTGCGTCGATTTTGGAAAGTTCTTGTTCGTCAGACGGATACATAATTTTTTGTTTCCATCTATGGAAAACGCGGTCTTTTCTTTCTGATAAAAAAGATATGACATCCCCTTTATGCTGATTCATAATTTCACCCCAATCTCATTATAACAAGAAGATCTTGGAAATCTATAAAAATATTAAGATATTGACCTTAATTTATAAAAATTTTCTAATTCTTTGGACTTATTTTGTATTCTCCTTCAATCCTCCTTTACAATAAGTATGTCAACAGGGGAAGATTTAGTCGTATTTTTGCTGAAACTGCCCTTAAATATTTCTTGAATGGCATTTTTTCC
>DATBUB010000398.1:0-9589 GCA_036516555.1 Bacillaceae bacterium | reverse complement strand
AGCTGCTGGACTGGCTTACCATCGCCCCATCCAAGGCATTTGGATTGAATTCAGGCAAGCTGGAAATCGGCAGGCCTGCAGACTTGACCATTCTTGATATGAACATTGAAAGAGCCATAGATCCCGCACAGTTTGCTACGAAAGGACGAAACACCCCATTTGCAGGCTGGATGTGCAAGGGATGGCCGGCTGCCACATTTGTCGGCGGAGAATTAAAATGGACGGAAGGAAGGGAAGCGGAATGAAACGTCAATTAGTACTGGAAGACGGAACGATATTCGTTGGGGAAGCATTTGGAAGCGAAAAAGAAACAATCGGGGAAATTGTGTTTCATACAGGGTCAAGCGGGTATCAGGAAGTCATTTCTGACCCTACTAATTATGGGCAGATCATCGCTTTTACTTTCCCTCAAATAGGAAATTACGGGATTAATCGTGATGATTTTGAGAGCATCCAGCCTTCCATCAAGGGGGTTGTTGTCAAGGAAGCCGCTGATTTCCCATCCAACTGGCGCAGCAGCATGTCCCTTCCGGACTACTTAAAACAGAAGGATATCCCGGGAGTTTGCGGTATAGATACTAGAAAGCTGACGAGGCTGATCCGCAGCAAAGGAACAATGAAAGCAGCGATTTGCGGGATGGGGGAGAATGTGGACATCCTTGTTTCCAGGCTGCAGGCGGTAGAATTTCCAACAGACCAGGTTAAACGGGTCTCTGCTACTAAGCCGTATCCCAGCCCGGGCCGCGGAAAGAGTGTCGTTGTCGTTGATTTTGGGGTGAAACATGGCATTTTGCGCGAACTGACGAAGCGTGGATGCGACATTACCGTTGTACCTTATCATACAAAGGCAGATGATATCCTGGCACTTCAGCCGGATGGAATTGTCCTTTCAAACGGTCCGGGCAATCCGGAAGATGTGCGGGAAGCTCTTGACATGATTCAAGCCGTCCAAAGGGCCGTGCCATTATTCGCCATTGGGCTGGGGCATCAGCTTTTTGCACTGGCCAATGGCTGTAAAACAGTAAAAATGAGCATGGGCCACAGAGGGTCCAGCTATCCGGTCAAGGATTTGGAAACGGGAAAAGTATTGTTCACCTCTCAAAATCACAGTTACGAAGTGGCAGAGGGTTCCATTGACGCGAAAATCCTTTCTATAACATGCAGGGCATTGAACGACAGATCCATAGAGGGACTGGAGCACAGGGATTATCCATCGTTTTCCGTCCAATTTGAACCTGAATCCTCTCCCGGTTCAGAAGATGCCAAGTTCTTGTTTGACCGCTTTTTGCAAGTGATGAATGAAGAGAATACAAGCAAAGGGATGGTGGATCAGCATGCCTAAACGTACGGATATAGAAAGCATCCTTGTCATCGGTTCAGGGCCGATCATTATAGGACAGGCAGCGGAATTTGATTATGCAGGCACACAAGCTTGTCTGGCTCTTAAAGAAGAGGGCTATAAGGTCATACTAATCAATTCCAACCCCGCCACCATTATGACGGATACAGAAATAGCGGATGCTGTTTACATTGAGCCTATAACCCTGGATTTTGTCAGCCGTATCATCCGCAAGGAAAGACCGGATGCCATATTGCCGACACTTGGGGGGCAGACAGGGCTGAATATGGCCATGCAGCTTGCTGAAGCAGGTGTCCTGGAAGAATGCGGAGTCAAGGTTCTAGGTACTGAACTGTCAGCCATTGAGCAGGCAGAGGACCGTGATATGTTCAGGACTTTGATGAACGATCTAGGTGAGCCTGTACCGGAAAGTGATATCGTACATTCGTTGGAAGAAGCCGTGGCTTTTACGGAAAAAACCGGTTTCCCTGTCATTGTTAGGCCAGCTTATACGCTTGGAGGAACGGGCGGGGGCATATGCGAAAATATGGATGACCTGAATGAAATCGTATCAAGCGGTTTAAAAAACAGTCCTGTTCACCAATGCCTGTTGGAAAAGAGCATAGCGGGCTTTAAAGAAATAGAGTTTGAGGTTATGAGAGATGCCAACGACAATGCCATTGTCATCTGTCATATGGAGAATGTAGATCCGGTAGGAATCCATACCGGAGATTCCATTGTGGTGGCTCCTTGCCAAACTTTGAGCGACAGGGAAATCCAGCTGCTGAGGAATACATCCCTGAAGCTGATCCGTTCCCTTGGCATCGAAGGGGGATGCAACGTACAGCTTGCTCTTGACCCGCAAAGCTTTCAATACTATGTCATCGAGGTGAATCCTCGCGTAAGCCGTTCTTCTGCGCTGGCATCCAAAGCGACTGGCTTCCCCATTGCAAAACTTGCAGCAAAAATTGCAGCAGGCTATACACTGGATGAAATTATGAACCCAGTAACAGGGAAAACCTACGCATGCTTTGAACCGGCCATCGACTATATCGTGACAAAAATACCCCGATGGCCGTTTGATAAATTTGAATCTGCCAATAGGCTTTTGGGAACGCAGATGAAAGCCACAGGGGAAGTGATGGCCATTGGAAGGACCTTTGAAGAGTCCATCTTAAAGGCGGTCCGTTCCCTTGAGAGCAGTGTGTATCATCTGGAGCATCCGCGCGGAGCACATTTGGATATGGAAGAGATTGAACAAGAAATCCGGAAAGCAACGGATGAACGCCTGTTTTTCGTTGGAGAAGCCCTGCGCCGTGGCGTTGCAATCGAGACCATCCATGAGTGGAGCCAAATCGATCTGTTCTTCCTTCATAAATTTCGGAAAATCATTAACCTGGAACGTCAATTGCTGGACCATCCTTTTGATGCGGAGAAGGGGCGAAAAGCAAAGGAATCGGGCTTTTCTGACATCGTTCTGGCCAGGTTATGGAATGTCACTGAACAAGAAGTGTATGAATGGAGAACATCTTCCGGCATTATCCCTGTTTATAAAAAGGTTGACACATGTGCGGGAGAGTTCGAATCGGATACTCCTTATTTCTATGGAACGTATGAACAGGAAAATGAATCAGAAAAATCCGGCCGCAAAAGCATTCTTGTGCTAGGCTCCGGTCCAATCAGGATTGGCCAGGGAGTTGAGTTTGACTATGCCACCGTCCATAGTGTATGGGCCATCCAGGAAGCAGGATATGAAGCCATCATCATCAACAACAATCCAGAAACGGTGTCGACCGATTTCAGCATCTCCGACAAGCTGTATTTCGAGCCACTGACGGTGGAAGATGTCATGCATATCGTTGACCTGGAGAAACCGGAGGGCGTCATCGTTCAATTTGGCGGACAGACAGCCATAAACCTTGCTTCAGGACTGGAGGAAAGAGGAGTTAAGATTCTGGGTACATCCCTGGAAAGTCTGGATCGCGCGGAGAACAGGGATAAGTTTGAACAGGCCCTGTCCGAGATGAATATCCCGCAGCCAAAAGGGAAGACGGCTTTTTCCGTGGAGGAAGCCGTTAAAATTGCGGATCATATTGGTTATCCGGTTCTAGTCCGTCCTTCTTATGTATTGGGAGGGCGTGCAATGGAGATTGTGTATGAACAAAAAGAGCTCCTTCACTACATGGAGAACGCCGTAAAGGTAAATCCGGAGCACCCTGTGTTGGTTGACCGGTACCTTGTTGGGAAAGAAATAGAAGTAGATGCCATATCGGACGGGGAAAACGTCCTTATTCCGGGAATCATGGAACATATAGAGCGAGCGGGGGTGCACTCCGGGGATTCCATAGCCGTATATCCGCCCCGGAATATCACACGTGAAATGAAGGATAAGATTATTGACTATACGGTGCGGCTTGCCAAGGGGCTTGAAATTGTTGGCCTGCTGAATATACAATATGTTATTTCCCAAAATGAGCTTTATGTCATCGAAGTAAATCCAAGATCGAGCCGGACCGTTCCTTTCTTGAGTAAAATCACAGGCATTCCAATGGCGAACGTCGCCACAAAACTGATTCTCGGGGATACCCTTCAAAACATGGGATATGATACAGGCCTCGCTCCAGAACAGGAGGGCGTATTTGTCAAAGTGCCGGTATTCTCCTTTGCAAAGCTGAGAAGGGTCGACATTTCCCTTGGGCCTGAAATGAAATCAACAGGTGAAGTAATGGGGAAAGACCGCACCCTGGAAAAAGCCCTTTATAAAGGGCTCATTGCAGCAGGCATGGAGATCCGCGATTATGGAAAGGTCCTGATCACCGTGGCTGATAAGGATAAAGAAGAAGCATTAGCTCTGGCCAAGCGTTTCTCAGGCATCGGCTATGGCGTCATGGCCACTAGCGGTACAGCCGATTTTCTCAAGAACCATGGAATCAAAGTTGAAGTGGTCGGGAAAATTGGTTCGGACGGACCTACCCTGATTGATGTAATCAGGCAAGGAAAAGCACAGCTGATCCTCAATACACTTACAAAAGGAAAACAGCCTCAGCGTGATGGTTTTAAAATCAGAAGGGAGTCCGTTGAGAACGGTATTCCGTGCCTCACTTCACTGGACACTGCTGAAGCCATACTTGGAGTGCTGGAATCAATGGTGTTTTCCGCTGATGCCATGCCCAAAGAAGCTTAAGAAAGAGGCGATGACAATGATTCTTCAAGAACAAATGCGCATCCTTGCCCATCGGAACATTGCCAAGGATATATTTGAAATGACCCTTCAGGGAAACATCACGAAGGAAATAAAAGGACCGGGGCAATTTGTCCATATCCGCACCAGTGCAGGGCTGGATCCTTTGCTGCGCAGACCTATCAGCATTGCGTCCGTTGACACAGATGAAAGCTGCTTCACCGTGATTTACAGAGCGGAAGGGAAGGGCACGAAACTGCTTTCCGAGAAGAAGCCGGATGATACAGCGGATGTCCTAGGTCCGCTCGGGAATGGCTTTCCCGCGGATGCAGCTGCCGCAGGGGAAACAGCCCTGCTTGTAGGAGGAGGGATAGGAGTCCCTCCCCTTTATGAACTGTCCAAGAGGCTAAATGAAAAAGGAGTCCGGGTAAAGCATGTCCTTGGTTTTGAAAGGGCTGAAAAGGTGTTTTATTCAGAGCAGTTTTCCCTCCTTGGAGAAACACATGTAGCTACCGTGGATGGAAGTTTCGGGACAAAAGGGTTCGTGACTGATACCATAGATCGGGAAAATATGGAGTTCGACCAGCTTTACGCATGCGGGCCAATCCCGATGCTTAAAGCTTTGGAAGAAAGGTTTCATGGCAGACGAGGTTACCTCTCCCTGGAGCAGCGTATGGGCTGCGGAATCGGCGCGTGCTTTGCCTGTGTATGCCATACAGCTGACGGGGCTGAGGGCAGAGGGTATATAAAAGTTTGTACCGATGGCCCCGTATTTCCGATCGGAAAGGTGGTGCTGGCATGAAGTGCCTGTCAGTTAAATTACCCGGGCTTGATTTGAAAAACCCTGTTATGCCCGCATCTGGATGCTTTGGATTTGGAAAGGAATTTGCAGGTCTTTATGACTTAAGCCAGCTTGGGGCCATCATGATCAAGGCAACTACCCTGGAGCCGAGGTTTGGGAATCCAACACCTCGGGTGGCAGAAACGGCAGCGGGCATGCTCAATGCAATCGGTCTGCAAAATCCTGGGCTAGAGCAAGTCCTTGCCGAGGAATTGCCTTGGCTGGAGAAGTTTGATGTCCCTATCATCGCTAATGTGGCCGGAACGGAAACAGAGGATTACGCTGAAGTGGCCGAGCGCATTTCGAAAGCTCCAAATGTAAAAGCACTGGAACTTAATATATCATGCCCGAATGTAAAAAAAGGCGGGATTACGTTTGGGACTGTCCCTGAAATTGCGGCTGAGCTGACGAAAAGGGTCAAGGAGGTTTCCACGGTACCTGTTTATGTGAAACTATCCCCGAATATTTCCGATATTGTGGGAATGGCCAAGGCAGTTGAGCAGGCTGGAGCGGACGGCATCACCATGATCAATACACTTCTAGGAATGAGGATTGACATCAAAACGGGCAAACCGATTCTGGCCAACCGTTCCGGCGGCCTTTCAGGGCCAGCCGTCAAACCTGTAGCGATACGCATGATCTACGAAGTCAGCCAGCAAGTGAACATCCCGATCATAGGAATGGGCGGCATTGAATCGGCCGATGATATCATAGAATACTTTTATGCAGGAGCGAGTGCGGTGGCGGTTGGGACCATGAATTTCACCGATCCGTTCATTTGTCCAAAACTGATTGAACAGCTGCCATCAAAGCTGGATGAATTGGGGGCAGCCCACATATCCGAACTGACAGGAAGGAGCTGGAAGAAATATGAACCGAACACCAATCATTGCTCTTGATTTTCCTGACAAGAAAAAGACAGAAGACTTTTTGGGTTTTTTTCAAGGCAAAAAACTTTCAGTCAAAGTTGGGATGGAGCTGTATTACAAAGAAGGAGCCCCGTTGATTGACTGGCTGAAGGAGCAAGGACATGATGTCTTCCTCGATCTGAAACTGCACGACATTCCGAATACAGTATACAGCGCAATGAAAATTCTTGCGCAGGCAGGCGCCGATATGGTCAACGTTCATGCCTCAGGCGGAACAGAAATGATGAGAGAGGCACTTAGGGGACTAGAGGAAGGGACTCCCGCCGGAAAAAACAGACCGCTTCTGATTGCCGTCACACAGCTGACTAGTACGGATGAGGAACAAATGCAAAACGAGCAGCTTATTGACCGGAAGCTTAAGGAATCTGTTTTGCACTATGCCAGGCTTGCCCACCGTGCGGGCCTTGATGGCGTAGTCTGCTCCGCACATGAGGCTTCCGCCATTGAGGAGGCGACAAGCCCGCAATTTCTCCGTGTCACACCGGGAATCCGGCTGTCCGGCCAAATGCTGCATGATCAAAAACGGGTGGTCAATCCTTCCCGTGCCAGAAGAATAGGATCCTCCATGATTGTCATTGGCCGCCCGGTAACCCAGTCTGAAGATCCGGTTTGGGCATATAATCAAGTAGTGGAAGAATGGGAGATGGAAACATGAGCAAGTCAATTGCAGAAGAACTGTTAAAAATCGAAGCTGTATTTTTGCGGCCGAATGAACCTTTCACCTGGGCCTCCGGCATCATTTCACCTATATATTGCGACAACCGGCTGACGCTGTCATACCCTGAGCTTCGAAAGGAAATTGCCGAAGGACTTGCCAGCCTCATCCGGGAACAATTCCCGGAAGCCGAAGTGATTGCGGGTACGGCAACCGCAGGCATACCGCATGCTGCATGGGTGAGTGACATACTGAATCTCCCCATGTGCTACGTTCGGTCAAAGGCCAAAAGCCATGGGAAAGGGAATCAAATTGAAGGAAGAATTGCCCCTGGACAAAAAGTTGTGGTCGTTGAAGACCTTATTTCCACAGGTGGAAGTGTCATCACCGCAGTAGAAGCACTTCGGTCAGAAGGATGTGATGTCCTTGGGTCAGTCAGCATTTTTACATATGAATTGGAGAAGGGCAAAGAGCTGCTGGCAAATGCAGACATCAAAGCTTATTCACTTTCAGGCTACTCCAGCCTTGTTGAAACTGCCTTCAGCATGGGGCTTATCCAGGAAAAAGATCTGGACGCGCTTAAAGAGTGGCGGGAAAACCCTGAGCAATGGGGAAAATGATATATCCAATTGGGGTTGTCTAATAATTCCCTAAAATGAAGCAAGAGGAGAAAAACGACACGTTTTTCTCCTCTTGCTTTTTCTTTTTCCTGTCTATTGGGTGGCGTTCTAGCATATGGCCCGCCATTTTTAGGAGGATTTGGGAATGTCAGGATGCCGAATTCTACTTGAACCTTCTTGAGTCCCCGGGGTAGAAATCGGCAATTTTGTATCGTAATTTCATTCTACTAAAGGCAGCGATTTTTTTCTATATACTATGATGGGACGGCCTCCGTGAATCAGCAAGCTTTCTGGTTGTTGCTTGGAGTGCAGGCGTCGACTCCTCGAGTACGCTTTGCATCTCTCTTGTATAATGCATGTTCATGGAAGCTAATTTATTGTCCTACGGAAATGACATGACCTTGGACCCCCAGGGCGCGCAGCGACTGAAGAGGCTCAAGCCATTCCCTCGGAAAGCGTGCGCCGGAATGGAAAGCAACAGAGGATCTTTCTTTATCTCCATACATACGAAAAGGAGCTATCACAGATTGCTAGTTTTCACTGACTTTCTGGATAGCCCCGTTGGAATGCAAAAAATCTTCCGCTTAAAGAACAGTCATCTCCATTATTTTTTCATGGACCTGACTTTGTCCTCGTCTGGGGTGACGTAGACGGTTTGCTGGCGTTCATAAATGACATACCCGGGTTTGGAGCCGTTCGGTTTTTTGACATTCCTGATTTTCGTGTAATCAACGGGTACAGAGGATGAATTTTTGGCTTTGCTGAAATATGCGGCCAGCATGGCAGCTTCCAAAATCGTTTCTTCTGAAGGGTCCTTGCTCCTGATGACGACATGTGAACCCGGAATATCTTTCGTATGCAGCCAAATCTCATCACGGGACGCCAGCTTGTTGGTCAGGTAATCATTTTGGGTGTTGTTTTTTCCCACCAGAATTTCTATTCCATCACTGGATGCGTACTGTTCGATGACGGGCTTCTGGTTTGGCTTTTTCTTAGGTCCTCTTTTTTGCCTCAGCCTTATATACCCCTGTTCCGCCAATTCTTCCCTGATTTCTTCGATGTCCCGTGTGGAGGCAGAAGAGATTTGCTGAAGCAGTGCATCGAAATATTGAACTTCTTCTATGGCCTTATCAATTTGGTGTTTTACGGCTTCGACGGCATTCTTTAATTTTTGATATTTTGTAAAATAAGCCTGAGCATTCTCAGAAGGAGATTTCCTGATATCCAAGGGGATGCTGAGCGTCTTTCCTTCCGGGTCGTAATAATTGGCGACCTTCAGTTCCTTCATCCCTCTTTTGGCCATGTGCATGTTGGCAGTCAGTAATTCCCCCAAAAGCTGCTGTTCGTCTGCCCTGTTCGCTTCCTCCAATGTGGCTTGCAGCTTCTTGATTTTGGCTTCATTCTTTTCCTTTTCATTCTTCATTAGCCGTTCGAGGTCATGTGCCTGCTGCTTGACCCGATCACGTTCCGCCTTGCCGAAATAATATCGGTCAAGCATGGCGCTTAAGCTTCCAAACGTTTTTGCAACTGAACCAATATGTGTCAGGGGCATCACATAAAAGGCTTCCTTTTCAGGAGACACCGTTATGGCAGGTTCATAGTCATGGGCTTTGAACTTTGCCATTATGCCGAGAAACACATCCGATAATGCCTCTCTCGTCGCCAGTCCGGAGCGGGCCAATAGCTCTTTTGCCAGAAGTGGGGAAACGCCCGTGAACCGGCGCACCATCTGCAAATCGAGCTTTCCGCTGTTAAAATCAATCTGGCTTAGAAATAATGCTTTATCTGCTTCAAGAGGGTTAAGCTTGTCTTGTGCCGGTGGAGCCACATAGGGACTCCCCGGCAAGATGGTCCGATAGGTGTTGACCGAAGCCGATACATGCTTGATGCTGTCAATTATGGTTTGTTTATCCTTGTCGACCAGTATAATATTGCTGTGCTTGCCCATGATTTCAACGACAAGCTCTTTATATGCCTCATCGCCCAATTCATTGCGGCCCCTTGTTTCAAAAACGACAATGCGG
>DATBUB010000397.1:0-4616 GCA_036516555.1 Bacillaceae bacterium | reverse complement strand
CGCAGATTACGAGACTACCGCCACGATGATGAAGTATTATATCAACCAGGCAGGTAAGAGCAAGGGGCCATTCGGAGGGAAACCGCACGTAATGGTGTGTGTTCCTTCAGGAATCACGGCGGTTGAGCAAAGGGCGGTCATTGATGCAACCCGGCAGGCAGGGGCAAAGGATGCCTACCCGATTGAAGAGCCTTTTGCCGCGGCCATTGGGGCAAATCTGCCGGTTTGGGAGCCAACAGGCAGCATGGTAGTGGACATCGGGGGAGGCACTACGGAAGTGGCGGTTATATCACTCGGGGGTATAGTAACGAGCATGTCCATCCGAACAGCCGGCGATGACTTTGATGAGGCCATCATCGCCTATATCCGCAAAACGTATAACCTGCTCATCGGTGATCGTACGTCCGAGTCAATCAAGGTGGAAATTGGATCTGCCGGAGGTACTGAAGGGATACAACCTATGGAAATCCGGGGTCGCGATTTGCTGACAGGCTTGCCGAAGACCATTGAGGTCACGGCTGCCGAAATTTCTGCTGCCCTAAAAGACACGGTGAACTCCATCATTGAGGCAGTAAAAAACACACTCGAAAAAACACCGCCTGAGCTCGCTGCTGATATCATGGATAGGGGCATCGTTCTTACGGGCGGAGGAGCGTTGCTGCGCAATTTAGATAAAGTAATCAGCGACGAAACGAAAATGCCCGTCTTGATTGCAGATGAGCCGCTGGATTGTGTGGCTATCGGTACAGGCATGGCATTGGACCATATCGACCTCTTTAAAAACAGGACTAGAGAATCCAGGTAATGATTAGGCCGTGGGGGTCCTTCAGCTAAATTTTCTGAAAGGGCCCCCGCCCCATCTTGATTGAAAAACGGCTGCATGCAACAGACAGTGCGGCTTACGGCTAAACAGAAATTCAGAGGTGTAATGAATGCCGCAATTTTTTTTGAATAAACGCTTGATTATTTTGCTGGTCAGCATCATTATCCTTGTGTCGCTGATAGGGCTTTCAATGAGGGACAGGGAGAACATTTCCAAGCCGGAACAATTCATCAAGGATGTAGTGGGCTTTGGACAATCCCTTATTTCCATGCCTGCACATGGTGTTGCCGGTTTTTTTGCAAATATCAAGGATCTGCAAAATACATATACGGAAAATAAGAAATTAAAGGTTCGCCTGGAAGAGCTGGCAAAACTTGAGAAAGAAGTAGCCGACTTGACAAAGGATAACGAAGAGCTGAGGGAAGTGCTCGGAAAAACTGATAATCTCCGAAGCTATTCGCCTATTCAGGCCACTGTTATCAGCCGCACTCCCGACCGGTGGTATGAGAGGATCATCATAGATAAAGGGAAGAAAAGCGGAATCGAGCGTGACATGGCCGTTATGACGTCAAAAGGGCTGGTCGGGAAGGTGATCAGTACGTCCGAAATGACTTCCACGGTGGAATTGCTCAGTTCCGAGAATACAAAGAACAGGGTTTCAGCCTTGATCCAGGGTGAAGAGCACGAGATCCACGGCCTTATAGACGGATACGACAAGGAGAAGAAGCTTCTCATTATGAAAGATCTGCCGATGGACCTGGAAATTAAGAAAGGTCAAAACGTGGTTACCTCCGGATTGGGCGGCGTTTTCCCCAAAACTTTGGATATTGGAAAGGTAAAGGAGCTCACCACCGACCAGTACGGACTGACACAAGTTGCATATGTGGAACCTTCCGCAGACTTTTATGGATTTGAACATGTTATGGTCATTGTACGTTCCATGCCGTCTGAGGAAACAGAGAAGGAGGGAGAATGATGAGACGCATTATTCTTCCTCTCGTTTTGGCATTGGCTTTTTACAGCGAAAGCCTTTTTGCCGCATTTTTCCCTCCTGAGGCCTTTGGAGCGGAGCGGCTGTTTATTCCGCACTTTGTGGCCAGCTTGTTAATCTTTATGGGAATCTACCACTTTGGGCATCGTGCTCTCGTATATGCAGCCATTTTTGGCTTGATTTATGATGTGTATTACACGGGGATCATTGGCGTCTATTTGTTTATGTTTCCCATTGCCGTTTATTTCGCAATGAAATTGATGAAGGTCTGGCACACCAATTTGCTGACTAGCGGACTGGCAGCGATTTTGTCCCTTGCATTGATGGAAAGCCTTGTATATGGGTTTCAGCTGCTGGTGATGCACGTCAGTGTCACTCCTGCCGATTTCGCAACCGACCGTCTGCTGCCGACACTCATATTGAATCTGGCTTTTATCATTCTTGTATCTTTTCCTTTTTCAAGATTTTTGATGAGACGAAAAAAAGAAGAAGCAGAAAGCTGATGTGCTCGCAGTGAGCTGCAATAATTTTTCAGCAAAAGAGGGAAAGGGCAGACTGTTGTCGAATTTAGCAACAGGAACAAGTATAATATAGATAATACAAGGACTTGAATGCCGATCGTTGAAAGGAGAAGTGAGGGCACTCCGGATTTATGAGTCTCCTTGCCCGCATACGATGAAAAATAGACAGAATGTAATGATAAAAGGAACAAAAAACGGGCTGTCACTGCAATTGAATGACAGGTGTTCGTTTGAAGACCTGATGGCTGAACTTCATGAAAAGCTGAAGGAACTGCAAGGAACGGAAGAAGGGAGCTCTGTCATTTCAGTCCGTATTTTGTCAGGGAATCGATACTTGACAGAGAAACAGAGGGAAAAGCTGAAAGAGATGATCCGCCAAAAGAGAAATCTTGTTGTCGATGAGATCGAAAGCAATGTCATCACGATGGAAGAGGCGCAGCGAATGGTGGACGAGCAGGATATCACTTCAGTTGCGACCATTGTCAGGTCCGGACAAGTTCTGGAGGTGCCTGGTGATTTGCTTCTGGTCGGGGATGTCAACCCGGGAGGAACTGTCAGGGCGGGCGGCAATATCTTTATCATGGGAGCATTGAAAGGAGTGGCGCATGCCGGATTTACCGGAAGGGCCGAAGCGGTCATCGTCGCGTCATTCATGACACCATCGCAGCTCAGGATTTCCGATTGCATCAGCCGTGCTCCAGACAGTTATGACCAGGAAGAGCATCACCAGATGGAATGTGCGTACATAGATTCGAGCAGCCAGATCATCATTGACAGGCTGCAGGTTCTGAAACATGTAAGGCCGAATATTACTAGATTCAAAGGGGGACACTTTTATGGGTGAGGCGATTGTAATAACTTCTGGTAAAGGCGGGGTCGGCAAAACAACAACCTCCGCCAACCTTGGCACTGCACTTGCCCTTCAGGGGAAAAAAGTCTGCCTGATCGATACCGATATCGGACTGCGAAACCTGGACGTAGTGCTGGGGCTTGAAAATCGCATCATTTATGACCTTGTGGATGTAGTGGGAGGCAGATGCAAAATTCATCAGGCACTGGTGAAGGACAAAAGGTTCGAGGATAAGCTTTTTCTGCTTCCAGCTGCACAGACAAGCGATAAAACGGCTGTGACCCCTGATCAAATGAAAAAACTCGTGAACGAAATGAAACAGGACTATGATTATATTTTAATAGATTGTCCGGCGGGAATTGAACAGGGATATAAAAATGCCGTGGCGGGAGCGGACAGGGCCATCGTAGTGACTACGCCTGAGATCTCAGCGGTTCGTGATGCCGACCGTATCATTGGCCTTTTGGAAAAAGAAGAGACGGTTGAGCCGCCAAAATTGATCATAAACCGGATACGCAGCCAAATGATGAAGAACGGAGACGTGCTGGATGTCGATGAAATAGCCCAGCATTTGTCGATTGATCTGATTGGGATCGTTCAGGACGATGAAGAAGTCATCCGATCGGCCAATCAAGGAGAGCCGATCGCTCTCAACCCGAACAGCAAGGCAGCCATTGCCTACCGGAATATCGCCAGGAGGATCCTTGGCGAATCCGTACCTCTTCAGTCGTTGGAGGACGATAAACCGGGCATGTTTGCCAAACTGAAAAAGTTCTTTGGCGTACGTGCCTGATAAATAAATGGATAAAAGCTTCCGGCCGGATGGCCAGGAAGCTTTTTTAGTATCTGCATAACCTGTCCCCAAGAAACCTGTCCCCAAGAAACCTGTCCCCAAGAAACCTGTCCCCAAGAAACCTGTCCCCAAGAAACCTGTCCCCAAGAAACCTGTCCCCCAAAATGCTGTTCCCCAAAATGCATATTGGGATGAGACAAGTCATAGGCTTGTAGAAATGGATAGAGGGAGATGGTGAAGGATGGGCCATCGGGTCAAGGATGTCCGGAGACGAATTGCTGCCAGGCGCAGGAGAAGATACAGCGCCGGAGGGGAAAGACAGCTTTCAAAGAGCGCAGCGGGGCTATATGCCGGGAATGATGAAGAGAATATGATCTTTGAGCATGATTCAAAAGGCGGAATCCACCCATTATGGAACAGGGAGGTTTTCTTTCTGAAGCTTCTGCTTTCAGCTGTGCTGGTTCTTGTGACAGCCATCGCATTCAAGTCTCCATCAGCCGCTTTTGACAGCACCAGGAGTACGATAAAAAAAGCGATGGGACAAGAATTTCAATTTGCGGCTGTTTCGGAATGGTATGAGGATCAATTCGGCAAGCCCCTTGCCCTTCTCCCAGCCAAAGTACAAGAATCAGACAAGC
>DATBUB010000396.1:0-22259 GCA_036516555.1 Bacillaceae bacterium | reverse complement strand
AATCCACTGGCTGTCCCTGCTGCGCTCGTCGCTCAGCTGATCCATGACAAAAATCGGATCCCCTCCATCATTGTAGATGGGCTCAAACAAGGATACCGGATCCTGTATCGCATCGAGGGCAAACACAACATCTTCGTGCGGAATATCCAGTTCTTTGGCAATTTCCTGGGCCGTGGGCTCCCTTGATGTTTTGGCCATAAGTTTCTCACGGACATGCAGGGCTTTGTAGGCGATGTCCCTCAATGACCTGGATACCCTTATTGGATTATTGTCCCTGAGATATCTTCGAATTTCACCGATGATCATGGGAACCGCATACGTGGAAAAACGGACATTCTGGCTTAAATCAAAATTATCAATGGACTTCATCAGCCCAATGCATCCTACCTGAAAGAGGTCATCCACATACTCCCCGCGGTTGTTAAACCGTTGAATGACACTTAAAACTAGGCGTAAATTCCCATTCACGAGTTTTTCCCTTGCCGTCAAGTCCCCTTGATGCATTTGTTTTAGAAGTTCCCGCATTTCTTCATTTTTCAGGACAGGGAGCTTAGAGGTATCCACACCGCAAATTTCTACCTTATTCCGCTTCAAGTCTTTTCCCTCCTTGCAGGAGCTGCTGTACAAAACTAAGTATCTCCGCAGGAGGAAAATCTATGCACCAAGTTTTAAGACATTATGAATGAAAATAGGCCAAAATATCATATAGAGCTAAGCAGAATGCCGTACAGCCTTTTCTATATTTTTTCTCCTTCTACACCATTTTATTGAACTCTTTGCGCAGCCGCTTGATGATCCTCTTTTCAAGCCGGGAAATATAAGATTGGGATATCCCCAGCATATCCGCCACATCTTTTTGTGTCTTTTCTTCTCCTCCTGCGAGGCCGAACCGAAGCTCCATAATCTGCTTCTCACGTTCCGAAAGCTTAAGGAGTGCACTGAGCAAAAGTTTTTTATCTACATTGGCTTCAAGATTCCTGGTTATGATATCTTCATCGGTTCCCAGCACATCCGAAAGAAGAAGTTCATTTCCGTCCCAATCAATATTTAAGGGCTCGTCGAAGGATACTTCCGAACGGATTTTGCTGTTGCGCCTTAAATACATCAGAATTTCATTCTCTATACACCTGGAAGCATATGTAGCCAGCTTGATTTTCTTCTCCGGGTTAAACGTGTTCACCGCTTTGATCAAGCCGATTGTACCTATGCTGATCAAGTCCTCAATATTAATGCCGGTGTTTTCAAACTTTCTGGCAATATAAACGACAAGCCGCAGATTCCTTTCAATCAGGATAGATCTTGCCGCTTTGTCCCCATTCGGCAGCTTCCTCAGCAATAATTCTTCTTCCTCTTTTGAAAGAGGGGGAGGCAGAGCCTCACTTCCCCCGATATAGTAAAGCTCATCCGAACGCAATCCGATCTTCATGAGGAACCGATACCAATAATAAGTAAGTCGCAAACGCAATTGTTTCACAGATTGTCCTCCTTCCAATCTATATTATCCCTGTGCTACGAGGCTGACTTAACCCATCCATTTCCAATCATGCGAGGGTGCAGGATACACTGAAATGCCCCATCGCCGGAAAGGGTTTGTCCAGAAAAAACGATAAGGGCTTTAGATGTCTTATATTGGCGGTTTTCATATTCGACCATAACGGAATCCGGCTTGAAGGCGCAAAGCAGCTGATGATTCTGCCCCAGGGTCTTGGCAGGGATAAGCCTCATTCTATCCATCCATTCGGGAGGAAGGTCTGCTGCAGCATCAAAGGGATCCATATTCCCTTCCAGCAGGGAAATGCTTTTCGGCAGCGCGTCGCCTGCAGCCTTTGCTGACACAATCATGACGGGTGTCCCCGTCAAAGGATCGGTAAGGTGGTTTCCGCTGTCTATCAGCCCTTTAAGTGTGAATGCAGCTCCGTTTATGGAAACAGAGACATCAGCGAGCACTTCATATTCCAGACGTGAGCCGGATATGCCTTCCACTCTTCTCTTTGAAAAAATCCACGCTGCAGGAAAGGCGGCCATGACAAAAATCCAGCTGACAGGATCTCCGAACCCTTGCAGCCCAGCCATAGCATGAGAGGACCGAAGTTCCAGATCAAACGCCAAAAAATAATGGGTCCCGAGAAGAATGCCTCCCATCAAAAATGTGGCAAAATAGAATGTCAGCAATCCCGCCATGAAAAACTTGATTCTTTTAAATCCAAAGACGATCAAAACCATCATGCAAGACAGACCCAATTTAAGAGCCGGATTCACAGCCAGGAAGGAGTAAGGTGAAAAAGACAAAAAGATGATGGACGAACCCGCAAGCCCTCCCAGGAAAATTCTCCATCGAGGCACCGTCCGTTTCAGCATGATTGCCGTTAGCCACAAAAGCAGGCAGTCCACAAGCAGATTCAGGAGCCATATCACATCTGCGTATAATACCAAGCAACCTCCTCCCTTTTTTTATCTTTAGCCCGCAAGGCATTTCTTTCTTCAGTTCTGAAGAAAGTATAACGCAGAGTGACTTGGGATTATGTCAGTTCCTGTATGGGAAAAAAGGGAAGTTTTCACAGTTATATTCGAAGTTTGTCATAGAGGGAAATGAAAAAAAGAATCGGATTCTTGTTGGAATCCGATTCTTTTAACCAATTATCTTCTTCTATTTCTGTTCCTCAGGAATGTCGGGATATCAAGTGTATCCTCAACGGGCTGCTGGCTTTGCCTTGGCTGCTCCTGTTGTTCCTCACGCTTGGGTTCGCGTTTGGCATTTTGCTGTGTTTGGCTTGGCCTCACTTGTCCGAATGATGGGCGCTGCGGTTTTGGCTGTGCTGCCGCTTCATTGAACCCAGTGGCAATAACCGTCACGATGATTTCGTCTTTGAGATTGTCATTGATGACGGAACCAAAGATCATATTTACTTCCTGGTCTGATGCAGATGCCACAATATCAGCTGCTTCCTGCACCTCATACAAGCTCAGGTTTGTCCCTCCGGTAATGTTCATCAATACACCCTGAGCCCCATCAATTGACGTTTCAAGGAGCGGTGAAGAAATGGCCTTTTTGGCTGCCTCAGCTGCACGATTTTCACCAGTGGCAACCCCAATTCCCATCAGGGCAGACCCTTTATTTGTCATGATCGTCTTGACGTCCGCAAAGTCGAGATTGATCAATCCCGGAACAGCAATCAGGTCAGAGATCCCCTGTACCCCTTGGCGAAGGACATTATCCGCTTCGCGGAAAGCTTCCAGCATAGGAGTGCTCTTGTCCACAATTTCAAGAAGCCTGTCATTAGGAATGACAATCAGGGTATCAACCGCTTCCTTCATTGCAGCGATTCCGCCGCCTGCCTGCGTAGCACGCTTGCGGCCTTCAAATGTAAAAGGCCTTGTAACGACACCAACCGTCAATGCTCCCAGATCTCTTGCAATTTGGGCGATGACCGGAGCCGCACCAGTACCTGTGCCTCCGCCCATTCCGGCAGTGACAAAAACCATATCGGCTCCACGAAGAGCCTCTTCAATCTGCTCTTTGCTTTCTTCCGCCGCTTTTTTGCCCACTTCCGGGTTTGCACCGGCGCCAAGTCCTCTTGTCAGTTTTGCTCCTATTTGCATTTTGATTTCTGCTTTTGATAAATTCAATGCCTGTGCATCCGTATTGACTGCAATAAACTCCACGCCCTGAACATTGTGCTCTATCATTCTGTTGACAGCATTGTTTCCTCCGCCGCCGACTCCAATTACCTTAATCGTTGCTAAAGAATCCAAATTTGTATCGAAATCCAACATGGCAAGTCCTCCTGTATTGTTTAATAAATCCGCTGCCCTATTCGAAGAAATACCCGAAAAACTTTTTCACCCTGTTACCGATTTTTTCATCAGGGTTCTTTTCGGCCTTTTGCTTGGGCTGGGATGCCTTGGCTGCCCTTTTTTCTACCGTTTCCGCACCGTGCTGGACTGGCGAGGCACTGATGTTCCTGCCTTGCAGCCTGGCATTTTTGTATGCATATTTAATCAATCCTACAGCTGTTGTATACTGAGGCTCGCGCACACCGATGTAATCGGGGATGGCTACGCGTACCCTGTTTTGCAAAATGACCTGTGCCAGTTCGAGTATTCCAGGCATGTTTGCTACGCCGCCTGTTAGAACGTAACCCCCAGGCAGGTCATTGACTCCCATCCTTCTTAGCTCATCAAGTACAAGCTCCAGCATTTCCTCCAACCTTGCCTCAATGATATCGGAGACCTCTAATTGGTTGAATTGCTGGTGCTGGTCGCTGCCGATGATGGGGACACTGAATACTTCGTCTTCCGAAGCATGGTCATAGTATGCATGCCCATATTTGATTTTGATTTTCTCTGCATCTTCTGTTGCGGTTCTTAGTCCAATGGATAAATCCTTTGTAATATGGTCTCCGCCTATCGGGATGACGGATGTATCCCTTAAATGGCCTTGATCGAAGACAGCAAGTGTTGTGGACCCGCCTCCTATATCAATCAGAGCGCTTCCCAGGTTCCGCTCATCTTTAGAGAGAGCCACAGATGCTGCTGCCAGGGGCTGGAGGACAATTTCCGTAATATCCAGGCCCGCCCGTTCCACGCAGCGGAGAGTGTTATGTAAAATGGTTTTTGATCCTGTGATGATCGTGCCTTCCATTTCCAGCCGAACCCCGATCATTCCTCTTGGATCGGTAATTTCGTCCAGGCCATCAACGATAAACTGTCTTGGGATCACGTTGATGATTTCCCGCTCAGGCGGTATGGAGACCACTTGGGCCGCGTCCATGACACGCGCAACGTCTTCGTCGGAAATTTCGCGATTCTCACTGGAGACCGCTACTACTCCATGGCAGGGCTGCAGTGCGACATGATTCCCTGCAATGCCGACAATCACATGGTTGATCTGCATTCCTATCATTCTTTCAGCCTGTTCAACCGCTTTCTTGATGGAATGTACCGTTTCGTCTATATCCACAATGGAGCCTTTTCTGATCCCTTCCGCCTTGGCATTCCCAACACCAATAATATTTAATGTATCATCCGCCATTTCGCCAATGATCACTTTAACCGAAGAAGTACCAATGTCCAGGCTGACGTAAATTTCACCGTTGTTCATTCCATGGCACCCCCTTCTCTGATCCTCTTTTTCTCAAAAAATATCTTTATGCTCATTGTCAATCATCCTTGAATATCTTATTTAAGAATTATTCGTCATATGACGGCGTTTTCCTGTTAATATTCCAATTTATTTCGGATTTTCTTTCCTTGCCGCCCACTTGCTCAGCAGGATTCTGCGGATGACAGCAATATTCTGGAACAGCCGCACCCCAAAAGCAAACACTGCCGCTAGATATAAGTCTACACCAAGATGAACACCTAGAAAAGCTAAACTTGCAGCAAGTATGATATTAAAGAAAAAGCCGGATACAAATACCCGATTATCATACAGATTTTGCAAGTATGCACGGATACCGCCAAAGAGAGTATCCAGTGCTGCAAGAACAGCTATGGACAGATAATTGGCATATTCATCCGGTATTTTGAATTCTGTGAGCAAGCCCAGCATAATGCCGATCAGAAGCCCGATGATCGGAAGCCACATATCAGCCCCCTCCTTTACTGCCGGCAGGCTCCATGTAACGGATTCTGATAGGGTCGACATGGGCTGGCACAACTACCGATTTATTCGGCTTTGAAATTTTCACTCTTAAATTATCAATAAAAAAATCTTCCACGGACGGAGACACTTGCATTTGATTGTAGATTCTGTCCGCCATTTGTTCATTTTCAGCTATCACATGAATTTTGAACGGAAATGTGACAAGCGGGTGGTTGTCCACTTTGGTCACCCCGTTGATATCCCGGATGACCGATGTGTTGATGAGGCGCACCCCGTCAATGGATATATGCATGGCCCCAAACATGTTCAGTTCATTGACCAGCCTTTTCAGTATCACAGGCGATACCGTATCGGCGGATCCTCCTAGAGCCAGTGCTTCATCAACGGTTTCGATGGTAAGAATGATACCGGGACCTGTTGCCTCGGTCATCCCTGCCTCCATTTTCAGTTCCTCCAAGGTCTGCCTGAGGGCTTCTTCCCTGCTGCCGCTGATTTCTGACTCGTATTTCTCAATTCGCCCTTCGTTTGTGCGAATTTCATTCAGCAGCCTTGATTGAAGATCCAGCTCATTTTTCAAGTTTTCCCGCAGCTCCCATATATCCCGTGTATCACGGATTTCGGGTTCCTGTACCGTCTGGAACTGGACGGCAATCATGAAACCGGCAATCAATGCCACAAACGTAAAACTGATTTTTGCCCTGCTCACTTTCATGATGACTCACCCAATATCGGTTCCAATGTAATTTGCTTTTTCTTTTCAAGCGTGAAAACAATATTTTCATTGACAATTTGGTCCCGGACTCCGCCTTTTAGTGTCAGAGCCGATGTCAGGATTTCCGGGTCCCCGATGGCGGTTATCCGAAAAGGGGCCGGGAAAGGATTCCCGTCCACCGTGATGACCGGCCCGTTGCAAACGATATAGGAATTGTGGTTCAGCCGCTGGCCATTGATGGCCACAGCAGCCGCCCCTGCTATGTACAGTTCGTTGACCACATTGAAAACATGATGTTCATGTACAATATACGGATTGACGTTGCCTTCAGCCGCCTTATAGGCCGCGTCCTCCAGGCTGACTTCGACCCCCTGGCCCTCCACCTTTACTTTTCCTAGGAACATACGGTATTTCTCAGCATCTTCGGCCAGGTTGAAAAAAGTCTGTTCCTCTTTAGACAAGTCTTTTTCCATTTCACGGACCTTTTCCTGTTTCTTAAACAGCTCTTCCTGCAGCTCCCTGTTTCTAGTTTGCTGTTCAATCATTTGCCTTCTTAGATCGTTTTCTTTTGTATATTGTCGGTCAGTCAGTTTTGGAGCCGAGGCCCGTTCCTTGCTTGCCTGGCTGTACGAGAAGGCAAGGATGAAGCCGAACACCAAAAAAACCAGCGAAAACACTACGTTCCTACCCCTCATCCTCTTCTTCATTTTCTGCTTCCCCTTCCGTCTCATAAGCTTTAAAGTATGAACCGACTTCAAGATCAATGACGCCTTTCACATCCGGATCCAATTGACTTATGATAGAAGGATAATGAACCATTTTTTCTGAAAAAGTCATGATTGTGGCGCTCACTTCAAAACCATCATTCATATAAAGGTGAATATGATAGCGATCCGTTTTTTTCGGCGTATAGTGTATCTCGGAAATAGCGGCCGATATCTCTTCAGGAAGCAGCTTCAGCTCCCTTGCCATTTCCTCCAGTGTTTCATCTTCTTTAAAATCCGCCAACAAAGGAGCGCTGACATAATGGGACGGATCACCATCCTCTTTTATCACTTTTCCATTATCCAAAACTGGGTAGAAATGAGTTCCGGATATCATATAAGCAATGGTGGCGTGTTCCTTGAGGTGGATATTGACAATGTTCGGAAAGCCCAAAGAGACTTTAGCCGATTTGACGGCAGGAAGGCGCTCTATCCTTTTGCGGGCATCGTCCTTGTCAATTTTCCATATATTGAGGCCCTTTTTTAGCCCGCTGGCTGCTGCTGCTTCTTTCTGGCTGATTGACTCATTGCCATGAACACGGATCTCTTTAACATGACTGAGAGGGGATTGAAAATAGACCACAATAACGATCAGCAGAAAAAACAGGGAGATCAGGAAAATCAGCCTTCTGTTTGCCTTGCGTCTCCGATGCTCTTTTATTTTAGGAATCCTGTCCTCAAGAGATAGGACTTTCCCTTTTTCCATAAAAACTTCCCCTTTTCTTTCCATCATGAAAATACGGGAAAGTCACTTGGCAGATACCAACGGGACTTTAATCCCGGTTTTCTTTCTTTCGCCGTATAATCTCAACTTCAGTATGCAGCTGAATTCCATTTCTTTCAAGGATCGTTTTCTTGATATGTTCAATCAAAAGAAGAACATCGGCCGCTTTTGCTTTGCCGTTATTGACGATAAAGTTTCCATGCAACTCAGAAATTTGGGCATCTCCAACCGAGAAACCCTTCAGGTTGGCATCTTGTATCAATTTACCCGCATGATCCGGCAGGGGATTGCGAAAAACACTTCCGCAGCATGGCTTCACAGGCTGGGTATCCCTTCGATAGTTTTTGAAGCTCTTCATATCGCTTGAAATCGCCTCGCGGTCACCCTGTTTAAGTTCAAACACAGCTTCCAACACGATGCCAGGACGCTGTGACTGAAGGATAGAGGTCCTGTAGGAGTACTTCATTTGCTCATTATTCAGCCATTCCATCGTTCCATCCGGGAAGAGAATGTGCGCCTTTTTTAATATGCGGGAAATGTCTGATCCATGGGCTCCTGCATTCATATACACAGCCCCTCCCACAGATCCCGGAATGCCGCCTGCAAATTCGAGGCCGCTCAGCCCCTGTCTGCTGAGCACAGTTGCCAGGACGATGAACGAGTATCCGCCTCCGACGGTAACTTCAGTGCCGTTCACTTCAAGGTGGTCAAGCCCTTTTCCAAGTTTGATGACCACTCCTTCAATCCCTTCATCATCAACAAGCAGATTGGATCCGCGGCCGATGACCCTCCAGGGAACCCCGTGTTTTTTTATAATCTCCATTGTATCTTTCAATTTCTCGATGGAGGCAGGCTCAACAAAAACATCGGCCGGTCCTCCGATTTTTATGGTCGTATGATTGGCAAGAGGCTCAAACTCCTTCACTCTTCCCACTTCATGTTTTATCAGTTCCTGTACTGCAAGCTCCATTTTGTTACCCCTTTCCATCCGGTCGTTCCTTTGCCAGTTCAGCTATTAAACGGAACAGACGTTCCGAAGCATCCGGTATTCCAAGTTTTCGCGCTGCATCCCCCATGCCTTTGCGTTTTTCGTCGTCCAATAAAACATTATCAAGGGCGTCTGCAAGCTTTCGGCCGGTCAGATCCTTTTCAGCAATCAGCAGTGCGGCCCCGGCCGAAAGCAAGGCTTCTGCATTCTTCATCTGGTGGTCATTTGTTACATAGGGGCTGGGGATCAAAATGGAAGGAATACCGAGCGCCGTAATTTCAGCAAGGGATGTTGCTCCCGCCCTTCCAACAGCAACATCTACAGCAGCTAGCACTTCCTGCATATTATGGATGAATGGGACAATCGCTACATGGTCTGGCCGGCCAATCAATGCTGCTTCCTTTTCCACTTCATCAAAATGTGCCTGCCCTGTCACATAAAGAACTTGATACGGTTTATCCGCCAAATAAGACAATGCCTTTAAAACAGCCTCGTTGATTGGCCGTGCTCCCCGGCTCCCCCCCACGATCAGCGCAGTGGGAAGGTGATCCTTCAGTCCGAACGGTTCCAGGACCCCATCTGCTGATGTCCCAACTACTTCCGAAGCCCTTGGATTACCCGTAAGAACCACCTTTTCCTGCGGAAAAAACTCTCGGGCTGAATCAAAGCAAATGGCCACTTTGTCGACAAAACGGCTTAAGAATTTGTTGGTCAGCCCCGGAACGCTGTTTTGTTCATGGATAATGGTCGGAATCTTCCGTTTGGCAGCGGCATACACAATAGGGCCGCAGACATATCCTCCTGTGCCAATTACAGCATCCGGCTGGAATGTATGTAATATCCGATTGGATGTTCTGACACCTTTTACAAATCTCAGAATCGTCTTAATGTTTTCAAAAGACAAGGAACGTTTAAAACCTGTAATGTCGATCGTTTTAAAAGGGATGCCTTCCCTTCTGACAATCGCTGCTTCCAAGCCGGTTTCCGTACCCACATATAAAAATTCAGTGTCGGGATACTGCTCCCGTATTGTTCTGATCAGGGCAAGGGCTGGATAAATATGCCCTCCGGTTCCCCCGCCGCTAACAACGATTTTCATTTGGCCACCTCAGCTGTCACTCTGTATGTATTTCTTATTTCAGTAAAGACTAAACTCTTTAATTATCTTATCTTACTATATTTTATACAAGAAAAAAGCGTAAGTAAAAGAATGTTAATTAATTGTAAAGAACAAAAAAAGGAGCTCCCGTCCGGGCCCCTTTTATCGTACTGCCATTATATTCGTGCATAGCGGCTTATATTCAGCAAAACACCCACTGCCATCAGCATCAATGTCAGCGAGGACCCTCCATAGCTCAGGAAGGGGAGAGTGATTCCCGTAACCGGCATCAGTCCTGTGACCACCCCGATATTAATCATGACCTGAATGGCGATCATCGAAATGATGCCCGCAGCCAAAAAGCTGCCAAACAGATCGGGTGCCCCCAGTGAAATCCTGATTCCTCTCCATAGGAGGATCGCAAATAGCAAAAGAATGAAGCTTCCCCCGATAAATCCCAATTCCTCCGCCAAAATGGCGAAAATAAAGTCTGTCTGAGGCTCAGGGAGATAAAAAAACTTTTGCCTGCTCTCACCCAGCCCAAGCCCAAACAATCCTCCCGGACCAATTGCATATAAGGATTGAATGATCTGGAATCCGCTGTTCAGCGGATCCTGCCACGGATCGATGAATGAGGTGATCCGTGCCATTCTGTACGGCGCAGAGATGACGAGGCCGACAAATCCTGCAAGACCGATCAGCCCCAGTACTGCAAAATGCCATATGCGCGCTCCCGCTGCGAAAATCATGACGAGACAGGTCCCCACCATGACTGTGCCAGTTCCCAGATCAGGCTGGAGCATGATCATTCCAAAGGCGAGAAAAACAAGGGAAAGGGCTGGAAACAATCCCTTTTTTACGGTTGTAATGTACCGCTGCTGCTCCGACAGGAACTTGGCCAAAAAAGCCACCATCGCAAGCTTGATAAATTCAGAAGGCTGGATGGAAAAAGCCCCAACGCCAATCCAGCTCCTTGACCCGTTCCGTTCCATTCCGATTCCGGGTATCAGGACAGCGACAAGGAGGACAAAGCAGATGATCAGCAATGGCTTAGCCCACCTTCGCCATGTCCAGTAATCGACATTCATGATAAAAAACATGGCAAGAAAACCGGCGCCGGCAAAAAGCAGCTGTCTTTTTGCGAAAAAGAACGAATCATGAAATTTATAATTTGCCCAGACAGCGCTGGCACTGTAAACCATGACAAGGCCGACAGCCAGGAGAACAAGCGTGACGACAATCAAGACAAAGTCGGGTGTAGACTTTTTTGTAGGCAATGAACAACACCTCGGCCCAAAGAGTTAGTCGAGATCCTCCCAGCCTGATCTTAGATGCCTTAAGGGCTTGTCTGCTAGAGGCTCTCTTTAAGTCTATGCACCGCCTCAATGAAAATATCACCGCGAACTTCAAATGTTTTATATTGATCCCAGCTTGCGCATGCCGGCGAAAGGAGGATCACATCCCCGGGGCGGGAAAGTTCATGGGCGAGCGGTACGGCTTTTTCCACATTATCGACATGATGGATGGATTGTATTCCCGCAGCCCTTCCCGCCTTCTCCAGCTTGTCCGCTGTTTGTCCAAAGAGGACCATTGCTTTCAAACCGGAAAGGAACGGCACAAGCTCGTCAAATTCAATTCCGCGGTCAAGACCGCCGGCCAATAGTACAACCGGTCTGTTGAAAGCCTTTAAGGCACTCGCTGTTGCAAGGATATTCGTCGCTTTCGAGTCATTGTAATATTTTCTGCCATCAATTTCTTCCACAAACTGTGTCCTGTGCCTTACCCCTTGAAAAGTAGATAATACATCGCGAATGGAATCGTCATCCCCGCCCATCAGTTTTACCGCAGCTACAGCCGATAAAATATTTTCAAGGTTATGCGCCCCGGGCAAAGCAATTGCTGATGTATCGGCAATCGGCTCCCCTTTGAACATGACCTTGCCATCTTTGACGGAACAGCCATTTTCCAAATATGCAGTGACAGAGAAAGGAATGATGTTCGCGCTGCTGAAGCGGGTAAGATTCATCAGTTCTTCCTGATCTGCATTGACAATGAGGAAATCATCCTCCGTCTGGTTCTTCGTTATGGCCAATTTTGCTTCTGCATAATTCTCCCTTGATCCGTGATAATCCAGATGGGCTTCATACAGGTTGGTGATGATGGCAACTCGGGGCCGGAAGGTCTGGATTCCCATCAGCTGAAAGGAAGACAGCTCTACCACCATTTTGTTGCCGGGTTCGGCAGCCTGTGCCACTTCTGAAGCGACGGTGCCGATGTTTCCCGCTATGAGCGGCTTTTTGCCTGATTGCTTAAGCATTTCATATATTAACGTTGTGGTGGTCGTCTTGCCGTTGGTACCCGTAATTCCTATTATTTCTGCCTCCGAGACTCGGTACGCCAGCTCCACTTCCGTTATGACGGGAATATCTCTCTCCTTTGCAGCTTTTACCATCGGATTTGTATATGGGATCCCGGGATTTTTTACGACCAGCTCAAATCCTTCCTCCAGAAGTTCGACTGGATGGCTGCCGGTTATCACCTTCATTCCCTGCTCCAAGAGCCCCTGCGCCTCTGGATTCTCTTCGAACGGCTTATAATCGTTCACTGTTACGAAAGCCCCCAGCCGATGGAGCAAGGAAGCTGCCGAGACACCGCTTTTGGCAAGCCCCAATACAAGCACCTTTTTATGCAGATAATCCGTAATGTTTTTCAATTTACATCCACACCTCAATATAGATTCCTAAAACAGCCAAAAGCAGTCCCACTGTCCAAAAGGTCACCACCACACGCCATTCGGTCCAACCCGAAAGTTCATAATGGTGATGAAGGGGGCTCATCTTGAATATACGCTTGCCGGTTGTCTTAAAGGATATGACCTGCAAGATGACAGACAATGTTTCAATTACAAATACACCGCCGATGATCAGGAGGATCAGCTCCATTTTTGTCAGTATGGCGATGGCCGCAATCGCTCCCCCAAGAGCAAGCGACCCGGTATCGCCCATGAACACTTTGGCGGGGTGAGCGTTAAAAACCAGGAATCCCAGCAATGCCCCTACAACAGCAACGGCAAACACGGCAATATCGAATTGGGATTGGTTCCAGGCCAAGACTGCAAATGCGCCGAATGCGATGGCAGCAGTTCCTGAGACAAGACCATCCAGTCCATCCGTCAAATTGACGGCATTGGAAAAACCTACAAGCCAAAAGACGATGAAAACTGGATACAACCAGCCCATGTCAAAGGAAAGGCCCGTAAGCGGAACGGACACTTCGGTAGAAAAATCGTTCATGACAAAAACAATATAAAAAATAGCCGATATTAATATTTGGCCGGCCAATTTTTGCTTAGACGTAAGGCCAAGGTTCCGTTTGAGCGCGATTTTTATGAAGTCATCCAAAAACCCAAGAAGGCCAAAGCCAAATACGACCAGCAGCATCAGGTAGGTTTCTGCTCCTGGATCCGAATACTTGGATGTCATCACCAATGTGGTAATGATGACGGAAAGCAAAATGACCACTCCGCCCATGGTGGGGGTCCCGCTTTTTTTCTGATGTGATTTTGGTCCTTCTTCCCGAATGCTCTGTCCAAATTTAAGCCTTCTCAAAAAAGGAATAAAGATGGGGGACAGCAAGACCGTGATCAGGAAGGACATAAGTATGGTAAATAAGATCACTTTTTCCATCATTCCGAGCCCCCCCTATTCTTCGACAACCCGGAGGCTGCGCTCATGATTTCTCTCGCTCGCACCTCAATCAGCGCATATGGTGCCTGTTTATCATTTTGTTTACGTTGCAAATCTGTCAAATCAATCATGTTCGTTATCATTTCTCCACACTTTTCCCGATATATTTTTGTCAAATAACTCTCCAGCAGGAGTGCCATGGCGGCTGCCGAATCATCTGTAAAAAAGACCGGAAAATGATTCGGAGTATAGGCAGGCACTGTCCAGTCTTTTTGCCAGACGGCGGCAATGGCCCCGTTTCCGATGGCTTCAAGGAGGTCTGCTCCGGGAGCCATCGGAAAGAACAATCCTTTATGCTGGCTGCTTGCACTGTCGGCGGAAACAGCATGAAATACGATGGATGTTTCATGCACTCCTTTTCTTTCCGGAAACAGTTCAAGCAAATCCTCGAAGGCGAGCATTACATCCGCTCCTTGATGGCCTGGAGTGCTACAAGCCGGTCATCGAAACCATATACCTTATTCCCGATGATCTGATATGTTTCATGGCCCTTCCCTGCAATCAGGATGACATCCCCTTCTGAAGCATCCATGACGGCCCGGTTGATGGCCTCCGCCCGGTCGGGGATCACCAGATAGTCTTCCCCCCGCACTCCTTCTTCCATATCTGCAAGGATGGCGAGAGGATCTTCTGTCCGTGGATTATCCGATGTAAAGATGGCATCCGTGGCATACTTTACGGCAATCCGGGCCATGAGCGGCCGTTTGGTTTTATCTCTGTCGCCGCCGCATCCAACCACGGCAAATATACGTTTTTCGGCAAACTGCCGTATCGTTTTAAGCACATTTTCAAGGCTGTCAGGCGTATGGGCATAATCCACAATGACCGAAAAATCCTGGCCTGCGTTCACAGCTTCAAAACGGCCTGACACCCCAGTAATGCCTTCCACAGAGCGAATGATGGAATCCAGCGGAATATTGGATACATAGCCGGCAGCCATAGCAGCCAATACGTTATATACACTGAATCTTCCCATTATCATCAGCTGGATTCTTTTTTCCCCTTCCGGAGAGATGAGGGTGAATCCGGTCCCCCGGCTGTCCATTGAAATATCCCTGGCCGAAAAATCAGCCTCCGAGTCAATGCCGTATGTTATGACATGTGCAGCTGTTTCGGCCATATACTCACCGGAAACGGGATCATCGGCATTCAAAACGGCAAACTTCGGCCTGCCTTCCATGTACGTATTTCCAAGGCGTGTAAATAAGAGTCCCTTTGCTCTTTTATATTCCTCCATCGTTTCATGGTAATCCAGATGGTCCTGCGTCAAATTGGTGAACACGGCTACATCATAATCACATCCGTGCACCCTTCCTTGGACAAGTGCATGGGAAGAAACCTCCATGATGGCGGTGTCCACGCCTTCATCCCTCATCTGCCTGAATGTTTGCTGCAGAGTCAGGCTGTCCGGGGTTGTATTTTTGGTCTCGATGACCCGGTCTGCTATTTTAATATACATCGTTCCGATAAGTCCAGTTGTCCTTTCATGGTCCTGGAAAATTTTCTCGATGATATGGCTGGTAGTGGTCTTTCCATTTGTACCGGTAATGCCTACCAGGTGCAGGGATTGTGTCGGCTTTCCGTAAAACGTGTCGGCAATCATGGCAAGGGCACGTTTTGTATCCTTGACAAGGATAATCGGCACATCCACTTCCACGGCCTGCTCAGCCAGGATGGCGGAAGCACCGTTTTTAACGGCTTCATCAGCAAAATGGTGGCCATCAGCCAAATGGCCCTTGATGCAAATAAATAAAAACCCGGTTTTTACGTTTCTATGATCATTGGCCAAACCGGTGATTTCGGGATTGGCTGCGGGCAATTGAACGAGCGGCAAAGCTTGTAAAAGTGTATGTAACTTCATACTTTCAATCCTTTCTATATAAGACGCGATCATCATCGCCATCAATAACAGTCATCCTCTATTCTACAAAATAATTCACAATGAAGCTATTATGCTTTAATTTATTTTTGGAAATCGATGATTATACCCGGGACCACAGCATGACAAAAGCAGCGGCATTGATCGAATGCCGCCTTCCTTCACTTCATATATACCCTCAGAACAGATCCTTCCTCCACTTTTACTCCCGGTTCCGGCGCCTGCCTTACGACGGTATCCCCGTCACCGCTCACTTCAAGGCGGAGCGAATCCATCTGCTGGAGCAGCTCTTTCCTTGTCAATCCCACAACATCAGGTATGGAAATGACCCGGGGGTCCAGCCAAGTCCTCTCTTTTTCTATTTGATTTTTCCTGGGATTCACTTTCATTGCTCTCAGCGAGTCTTCCATAATTTTCCCCACTATCGGTGCAGCCACTGTACCCCCAAACTGAATGGTGCCTTTTGGATTATCAACAGCCACATAGACTACAATCTGGGGATCGTCAGCAGGTGCAAATCCGATAAATGATACGATATGGTTGTTTTCCAGGTAACGGCCGTCTTTCGCTTTTTGAGCCGTTCCTGTTTTTCCTCCAACCCGATAGGATTCAATGAACGCGTTTCGCCCCGTACCCTGCGCCACCACGCTCTCTAAAGCGTGGCGGATTTCTTTTGAAGTTTCTTCTGAAATGACCCTGCGTTTGGCGACTGGGATTTTTCTAAGGGCAACCTCTCCGGAAACGGGATCGATCAGTTCTTTTGCGATATACGGCTGGTAAAGGATCCCGCCGTTGACAGCAGCGGCTACGGCCGCCACCTGCTGGATCGGCGTTACGGATACCCCCTGGCCGAAAGCTGTTGTTGCCTGTTCCACGGGTCCCACCTGATTCATATTGAAAAGGATGCCCGTACCTTCTCCTGCAAGATCGATCCCCGTTTTTTGTCCAAAACCAAAGTTCCGTATATATTCAAACAGCTTTTCCTTGCCCAGCCTGTCTCCCAACTCCACAAATCCGGGGTTGCAGGAATTTTCAACAACCTCAAGAAAACTCTGGCTTCCATGCCCCCCCCGCTTCCAGCACTTCAAGGTGGCCCCTCCCACCTTGGAAAAACCTGGGTCATGAAAATGGTCATGTTCCAAATCCACTTTACCCTCTTCAATTGCGGCAGCGAGAGTGATGATCTTAAACGTTGATCCCGGCTCATAGGTGCTCCAAATGGGCAGATTCCGGTTATATATTTCCTGTGGCACTTCACGGAACTTTGAAGGGTCAAACGTAGGACGGCTGGACATAGCCAAGATTTCACCGTTATTTGCGTTCATGGCAATGGCTACTATGCCATCCGGATTATAAACGGCCTCAGCGTTATCCAGTTCCCTCTCCATGATGGTCTGAATCTTTGTATCAATGGTCAGCCTTAAATCGAAACCATCCATCGGGGGTTCATAATCATCCGACATATTCGGCATCCTGCGTCCTTTGGCATCAGAAAAAAACTGAACGGATCCCCTGCTTCCCCTCAATTCTTGGTCGTAATACAATTCAAGGCCCATCAACCCCTGATTATCGATTCCGGTAAACCCCAGAACATGGGAAAGATAGCTGCCAAAAGGATAGTGGCGTTTTGAATCCTCTGCAATATAAACCCCTTTTATGTTCAGGGCCCTTATTTCCCTCGCTTTCTCGAACGAAATTTTCCGGCCCTCCTGTATGCGTTCAATCGATGATATCTTGGTCATTTGCTTGTACAGCTTCTCCTGCGGCATATTGAGTGCCGCCGCGAGTCTTCCTGACGCCTCCGCAGCATCTTCAATTTGCCTCGGTATTACATAAACGGTTGGCGCACTTTTATTGGTGGCTACTGGTATCCCGTTTCGGTCTGTGATCTGTCCCCTTTCAGGCTCGAATGGAATATTCCTGCTCCATGAATCGCGCGCACGGTCCGTCAATTCATCCCCAAGCACAAACTGAACATATCCAAGCCTAAGGTCTATGATCAAGAAAATGATGAGACCTCCTATAAGGGCATATGTCAGCCTTTTCCTCACAGTTACTGCAGATACTCGTTTCACCCGGCAAGGACCTCCTCTTTTTACGGCTCGTTCCACTATATGCCCGGGCGTGTCCCAATAGAACAGGGCCGGCGGTCATCCGCCGGCCCTTCAGCCTAATCAAGAGGAGGTGTTTCTCCCTCTGTATTTTCCTCTTCCGCTTTAACCCTTTCCATTGTTTCAAGCGGCTTTTCAAAGTGGATGGCCAGGTGGTCACCCTCCTTCAAAGGGGAATTGGACTTAAGATTCTGTTTTACGGCAAAGCCGTCACCCGTCATGTTCACCTTCAGATTGCCCAGCTGTGCCACCTTCAGAACATCCCGTTTCGACCATCCCGTCATATCCGGTACGGTCAATGGGCCTTCCGTCCTCAAAATGACCCTCTCGCCTTCAATCACCGATGAACCGGTTAGCGGCGACTGGCCGGCCACATTGTTTCCGCTTCCGATCACAGTCGGAATCAACCCTCTCTTTTCAAGGAATCGAACAGCTTCACCTGTGCTTTTGCCGCTCATATCAGGCAGTTTCGTAATCACAGCTTCTTTCAGCTCTTCAGGCTCAATGTTCAAATATTGAAGGCTGTTTTTCATGACCGGGTTAAATATCATGGAAACCGGAACCGCCCCATTTTCATATTTTTCGTCATCAAGATCCGGCTGCTGGACCGCTACATACATGACCAGCTTGGGATCGTCTTTTGGAGCCATGCCCAGAAAAGAAAAAAGATAATTATCCCAGCCTGAAATATATTTTCCGTCGGAACCAGGCAGTTGGGCGGTACCTGTTTTTCCAGATACAGAGTATCCGTCTAGATGGTAAGCCTTGCCTGTTCCTTTGGGAGAAGTAATGACCGTTTCTAAATAATCCCGAACTTTCCTGGCCGTCTCCGGACTGACCGGCTGGCCTGCCACTTCCGGCTCCGTCACTTTTTCCGTGCCGTCATTCGGATTGATCGTTTTATCGACAACAAAAGGCTTCATCATTTTTCCGCCATTTGCAATGGCTGTCATGGCCTGTACCATTTGCAGGGCAGTGACAGTAGTTCCCTGACCGTAAACACTCGTCACTTTCTCAATGGGCCAGTCATACAGTACACTTCCCGCTGCCTCATTCGGAAGGTCAATCCCTGTTTGTGTACCGAACTTGAACTTGTCCATGTATTCACGCCATTTTTCCGTTCCCATCTTTTCAAGAAGATAGGCAAATCCTACGTTGGAGGAGCGCTGAACACCTTCCAAATAGGAGATGGTTCCCCACCCTCCGATTTTATGGTCATTGATGCAATCTTTTTGATTCACGCAATAACGGCCCGACGGGAAAGAGTCATTCGGATTAAAGGCCCCTTCCTCCACCGCAGCGGCAAGCGAAAAGATTTTCATTGTAGAACCCGGCTCAAATGTGGATTCCACCACTTCATTATGCCAAGTCTTTTCGATGCCTTCCCTGGTAACCGGATGGAAGGTGGGCCGCTGCCCCATGGCAAGAATCTTGCCTGTTTTGGGATCCGCAACAATGGCTAAGATACGTTTTGGCGAATATTCCTCATCGACTTTATTCATGGCATCCTCAAGAAAAGTCTGGATTTTCTTATCAATTGTGAGGTAGATATCCATTCCATTTTCCGGTTCGTCAATGTGGGTTTTCGAATTCGGCAGAATATAATTCCAAAAGTCCCCCTCATAACGGATCTTTCCGTCTTTCCCTTTCAGAAGCTCATCATAGCTTTTCTCCAGTCCGGTTTTCCCCACTATCTCAGCGGGCTTGTTTTCTACCTGCTGTCTTTGTGCATAGCCGATAAGGTGTGAAGCAAAAATACCGTTTGGATAAAATCGCTTTGATTCTTTTATAAAAGAAATCCCGGGGAGATCAAGGTCCTCAATTTTCTTTTTCACGTTATGAGGAAGGTCTCTCCCTGCACTGCCAAACTCCACCTGAAATCGGCCTTCTTTTGACAGCAGCTCATATATTTTCTGCTCGCTGAGCTTGATATATTTTGACAGCTCGGCAGCAGTTTTGGCGGGATCAGCTACATGATTGGGATGCTTAGGATCAGATGTCACCTTCTCATCCAAGATAGCAATCAGGGTGTATGAGGCAGAATCCTCCGCAATGACTTCACCCTTCCGGTCGTAAATGGTACCGCGCTCCGCTTTCAGGACGTCTGTCCTCATATACAGCTTGGATGCTTTGGCGGCTAGCACTTTCCCTTCCGCTTCGCCCGTAAATTGAATGGTGAAGAACCGGACCGCCAACACAAAAAAGAGCAGGCCAAAAAAGAAAAATAATGTCGCTGCTCCTTTGTTTCTATTTTTTTTGCTTGAAGTCATTTCTTCTCAACTACCTTGACATTATTCGGTTCCAGATTCAGTCCCAAATCACTGGCTTTGGACAAAATACGCTCAGGCTTTCTCAATTCACTGATTTGGATTTCCAGATCACCGTTCTGTTTGCCTTGTTCCTGAATGGAAGACTGAACATCCTGGATGTCTTTGTTCACTTCATATATGGCTGCCTGCGCAGTCACGATCTGGATGGCCATGATGGCGATAAAAGCAGCAAGCAATATACCGAGAAACTTTTCCCCCGGTGTAATCCTTGAACGGCGTTCCGACGGAAGAGGCAATGTTTTTGGCTGCTGTATAGATGGTTCCACGTATTGCTGCTGATGTTTATGTGCTAGATTACTCAAGTTTCTCCCCCCGCTCAAATCAATCTTTTTATTTACGTTTTTCTGCTATCCGAAGTTTTGCCGATCGCGCTCTATTGTTGGCTTCCAATTCTTCAGTCGAGGGCAAAATCGGCTTCCTGTTGACCAGCTTCAATACTGGCATGTACTCTACCGGAATGACCGGCAAGCCAGGCGGCAGCTCCGGTCCCTGGCTCGCCTCTTTAAAAACACTTTTGCAAATTCTGTCTTCCAATGAATGAAAAGTGATCACGCTGATACGGCCGCCCGGCCCCAGCAGATCAATGGACTGTTTCAAAGAATCCTCAAATACACCCAATTCATCATTTACGGCAATCCTGATTGCCTGGAAAATGCGTTTGGCAGGATGGCCGCCCTTTCTCCTTGCCGGAGCAGGAATGCCATCCTTGATTAAATCCACCAGCTCTCCTGTTGTGAGAATAGGGGATTTTTCCCTTGCGGCCTCTATTTTTCTTGCGATTTGCTTGGAGAACTTTTCTTCCCCAAATCGGAAGAAAATCCTGACTAAATCCTCATATGGCCAATCGTTGATTACTTCATAAGCGGTTGTGTCACCCTGAAGATCCATCCGCATGTCGAGAGGCGCATCGTGATGGTAGCTGAAGCCCCTTTCGGGAGTATCTAGCTGCGGGGAAGAAACACCCAGATCATAAAGAATTCCGTCTGCTTTATGTATCCCCAGCTTGTCCAGTTCTTCCTTAAGGTTCTTGAAGTTGCTTTTGACGAATGTCACCTGATCCCCGAATTCTGAAAGAAGCTTCTTGGCATGCTCGATGGCTGTTTCATCTTGGTCAAATGCAATCAGCCTTCCTCCCTCTCCCAACCGGGAAAGGATTTCCCCGCTGTGGCCTGCGCCGCCAAGGGTGCAATCGATATAAATCCCATCAGGTCTTATCTTCAGCCCGTCTACGGCTTCCTCCAACAGTACAGTTTTATGTTGAAACATATGCTCTACACCTTTCCAGCCCACTGCTCCGATCTGAAAAATTGCATCGAATGCCGGTTAAATATCAAAACCAATCATGTTCTCTGCAATCTCTGCAAAGGATTCTTCTGATTCTGCAAAGTAGTCTTCCCATAAACCCTTGCTCCAAATCTCAATCCGGCTGGATACTCCCAAAACGACACATTCTTTTTCCAGTTTGGCATAACCCAGCAGCGGGGCAGGAAGATTGATTCTGCCCTGCTTATCAAATTCACATTCTACAGCCCCCGAAAAGAAAAAACGGGTAAAAGCACGGGCATCCTTCTTGGTCATGGGGAGGGCCTTGAGTTTTTCCTCAAGCTGCTTCCATTCATTCATGGGATAACCAAATAAACATTGATCCATGCCGCGGGTGATGACAAATGAATCACCTAGATGCTCACGGAACTTGGCGGGTATGATCAAGCGACCCTTCGTATCAATGTTATGTTGATATTCCCCCATGAACATAATACAAGCCCCCACTTTCTATTCTTAATGTACCACATTCCCCCACCTTTCACCACTAGTTTTATTATTTTCACAAAAAAAAATCCCCAGACCCTAACAGGGCCGGGAATAATCAATTTCAGATCCGAATTACTTTATGCAAACCATCAAAGGTATATGGCTGATCCATAAGGACCGAAACAAAATCAAGCCCTCTTTCATTGATGTAATGAAAGAGATTCCATATTCTTTCTTGAGGGTGGCCATCCGGTCGGAGGTTCCGCTCAATTCTCCCATACTTCTCAAGTTCCGCTTCATGCTGTGCCATAAGGCTTTCATCCACTTTTCTTTTGAGGAAATCAATCTGTCTGATGTGAAAATCCAAATTTTTATGTGCAAGCTGCTGAAGACCTGGGTTATGATCTTTAAGCCTTTCAGACAATTCGTCATACCGGGCATGAAGCGCCAGCTGCATATCCTCAATCAAAGCATCCGTTATATTGTCTCTTGCGGCTTCCATATAACGTGTCCTCTCATGCAACGTACCCCTTTGCAGAATTTCCGGAA
>DATBUB010000395.1:0-3525 GCA_036516555.1 Bacillaceae bacterium | reverse complement strand
AAGGTCGGAGTTAAAGCGAAGGATGAAAAGACGCTTGAAGTGACATTGGCCCAGCAAACGCCATACTTTCTCGATCTCACGTCCTTCTACACATATTATCCGATCAGCAAAAAAGCGCAGGAAGCCAATCCAGATTGGGCTCTTGAGGCAGAAAGCTACGTATCAAACGGAGCATTCAAGCTGACGGAATGGAAGCATAAGGAGAGCCTAAAGCTTGAGAAAAACGAGAATTATTACGACAAGGATAAAATTAAGCTCGATGAAGTCCAGTTTGTGATCATCGACAACGAGGACACAGCATGGCAAATGTATCAGGCAGATGAACTGGATCTCGTGTATCCGCTGCCTCAGGATGTCCAGGGACAGTTGGTCAGTTCCGGTAATGCAGAGTTCAATAATGGGCCGGACCTGGCTGTGTATTACTACAACCTGAACAATGATGTGAAGCCTTTCAATAATGTGAAAGTAAGAAAAGCCCTTTCCATGGCGGTTGACCGGAAAACCATCACGGAGCATGTGGCACAAGGCGGCCAAAAGCCTGCCTATTCCATCGTGCCTCCGGGCATGCCTGATGTGAGCGGAGATTTCCAGGAGAACACAGGTGAACTGTTCAAGGAGAATGCAGAAGAAGCGAAGAAGCTCCTCGCTGAGGGGCTGAAAGAGGAAGGCATGGACAAAATGCCGGAATTCACAATTTTATATAACACGCATGAAGGACACAAAAAGATTGCGGAAGCCATCCAGGAAATGTGGCGCAAAAACCTGGATGTGTCCGTCACGCTTGAGAACGTGGAATTCCAGGTGAAGCTTGACCGCGAGAAAGCAGGCGACTATCAGATTTCGCGGGCAGGATGGGTAGGCGACTATGTAGACCCGATGACCTTCGTGGATCTGTGGGTGTCCGACGGTCCATTCAACGACGCCAACTGGGGCAATAAAGAGTATGACGAAAACGTCAAAATAGCCAAGGGTACCATGGATCAGGCCAAGAGGATGGAAGCGATGCATAAAGCGGAGGAAATCCTGATGGAAGAAATGCCGATCATCCCGATTTATTTCTATACGAAACCATTCAGCGTCAAACCGCATGTGAAAGGAATCTTTACGCCGATCAACCGCTACCCGCAGTTCATTTACGCCGATATTGAAAACTGATGCATGCAGCTGCAAACACATCGAGGTATGCCTGGCAAAAGGCATACCCCGATTTTTCTGGGAGTAAATAACTGAACTGAATGGCCGCGGCTGGCCAAGGCTGCGTGGGACAAGCATCCCCGCTTTAAGGATTGGAGCGAAAGCTTATGTGGAAATACACGCTGAAACGTTTGATGTGGGCTGTCCTGACGCTGTGGGTGATCATCACCCTAACGTTCATCATCATGAAGGTCATACCGGGCAACCCTTTTGCCAAAGAAGGAGCCATGCCACCGGCGGTGTATAAAAATCTGCAGCGCCATTATAATCTCGATAAACCGGAAATGGTCCAATATGGACTGTACCTGAAATCCCTTCTCCAGCTGGACCTTGGACCTTCCATGAAATCTCAGTCACTGACGGTCAATGATTATATTAAAAAGGGTTTCCCTGTTTCCCTTCATTTGGGACTGCAGGCGCTGACTATTGCCATTGCCTTCGGGCTGATACTCGGGGTCATCGCCTCCCTGAACCGGAATCGCTGGCCGGATTATCTTGCCATGATTCTTGCCATCATCGGCATATCCGTACCCAGCTTTATCCTTGCCACTTTCCTGATCAATTACGTGGCTGTCGAGTGGAGGCTGCTTCCGGTAGCCACATGGAAATCGTGGGCGCATACCATCCTTCCCTCCATATCGCTGGCGATGATGCCGATGGCCTATATTGCCAGGCTCATGAGATCGAGCATGCTTGAGGTGATGAATCAGGACTATATTCTGACGGCAAAGGCAAAGGGACTTGCAAGAAGCACCGTCATCATCAAGCACGCCATCCGCAATGCCATCTTGCCGGTCGTAACGGTTCTGGGCATCTTGACCGCCAACCTTGTGACGGGAAGTTTTATCATTGAACATATTTTTGGAATTCCCGGTATGGGTGAGATGTTTGTAAAAAGCATATTTAACCGGGATTACTCCGTCATTTTAGGTTCTACAGTATTTTACAGCGCCATCCTGGTATTTCTGATTTTCATCGTAGATATTGCCTACACGTGGATTGACCCCAGAATCAAGTATGCAAGGGAGAGCGGCTGATGGATAAAGAAATCAAGCTTACAAAAGAACTCTTCATGCCAGCCGAAGATAATTTTAAGGAAGCCGAAAAAATATCACGGCCCTCCATGTCCTACTGGTCCGATGCATGGCGGCGGTTAAAGATGAACAAGCTTGCGATGCTCGGTCTGGCTGTTATTCTGGTTCTGCTCTTGATGGCGATCATAGGCCCGTATCTCAATGGTTATTCGTACTATGAACAGGATTTCACAAAAAAGAACTTAAAGCCAAACGCGGAGCACTGGTTTGGAACCGATACCGCCGGAAGGGATTTATTCACAAGGGCCTGGTACGGAGCAAGAATTTCCCTATTCATCGGATTTATGGCGGCACTGATTGATTTTCTGGCCGGTGTCCTGTATGGCGGCATATCCGGGCTTCGCGGGGGCAGGACGGACAATATCATGATGCGGATTGCGGAGGTGCTGTATGCCATTCCATATCTGCTTGTCGTCATCCTTGTCCTGATTGCGATGAACCGGGGGATATGGCCGCTGATCATTGCGATGACGATCACGGGCTGGATTCCAATGGCCCGGCTGGTCCGCGGACAGGTCCTGCAGCTCAAGGAGCTTGAATTTGTCCATGCCGCCCATGCAATGGGCGCCAAAATGGGCTGGGTGTTGAGGAAGCATATGATTCCAAACACCCTCGGCCCGATCCTTGTTAATTTGACCCTGACGGTTCCGACCGCCATTTTCGCCGAAGCGACATTAAGCTTTCTCGGCCTTGGGGTCCAAGCACCGCAGGCGAGCTGGGGAACGCTTGTCAATGACGCATTGGGCAGTATCCATATCGGGAACTTCTATCAGCTGCTCATCCCATCCATCCTGATTTCGCTGACGATGCTCGCCTTCAATGTGTTTGGGGACGGGCTAAGGGATGCGCTGGATCCCAGATTACGAAATTAAGAGAGAAGGAGTCTTATGGCAAATATACTGGAAGTCAAGGATCTGCACGTTTCTTTCACGACGTATGCCGGCGAGGTAAAGGCTGTCCGTGGTGTTGATTTTTCAGTGAAAGAAGGCGAGACGGTAGCCATCGTAGGAGAGTCCGGCTGCGGAAAAAGCGTCACGGCCAAATCGATCATGAAGCTGCTGCCGTCTCCTCCGGTAAAATACAAGAAAGGTTCCATCATGTTCGGCGGAAAGGACTTGCTCCAGGCAAGTGAAAAGGAGATGCAAAAAATTCGCGGAAACCAAATCAGCATGATCTTTCAGGACCCGATGACCTCCTTAAACCCAACGAGCAAAGTAGGGAGCCAAATCATGGAGGC
>DATBUB010000394.1:0-2410 GCA_036516555.1 Bacillaceae bacterium | reverse complement strand
CTCGCCACCTGGATGTGAGATTTGGAGAAAGACCCCGCCTTGGACACAGCGATCACTCCCAGCACTTCTCCCATAGAGACGAAAGGAATCAACAGATGATCCATTCCGTCAGAATGCGAGGCTGATCTCCCGTCTGAAGATCCAGCTGGAATATGAACGACCTGCTTGAATTTCACCGCTTCTTTGATCTTGCCTTCAATGCTTTTATGCGCCTTCAGCCAATCCGCTTCTGTCCAATCACTTTCTTTGCTTGCCTTCATGGTTCTGGCTGTATTTTTATCCTTCGGATCCAGCAGGCGAACCGTTATATGAGGGCTTTCCAGCATTTTTTCCAGATAAAAAAAGCAGGTATCCAGCGTTTCTTGTATGGAAGAGCACTTCGACAATTCTCGAGTTACGTCTAGCAATAATTGTTTTTCAGCAATCAGGTTTTCTTTCTGGGTAAGATTGTTTGCGTTTTGGATGGCGACGGCTGCCATATTCACATAAGCTTCGACACTTTGAATCTCGGATTTTGTCAAATTCATGGGAGTTCCATAATCAAACAAAAAAACGAGGCCAAAAAATTCCTGCTCCGTTGAAATAGGGAGCCCCAGCAAGGATTTGATTTTAAAAGCCTTTACCGATTTTGGATCTGGCCGATGATCCTTTGACACATCCGGAATGTAAATGGTTTTATTCTTTTCAATCACTTCTCTGGCGAATAAATCATGCTTTGGGTCAATGATCTCATTCTCAATGATGACGCCATCCATGAAGTCGGTTTTCCCTGCAAATCCTCTGAACGTTCCGTCTTCCTGCGGCAGGTATATCCCCACGGCACTGCATAGGACGATTTCTTCAGATATAGCTACAGTGACATGCTGCAGCACTTCACGCAGTTCAAGCTTCGTATTAATGATTTTTGTTATATCTGCAAGCCGAGAATATCTCGTCTGTTCCCTTCGCATTTATACGGTCTCCAATCATAGAGATAAGTAAATGTAAACCAATGGCATATCATTGGTACTTTTATACCAAATCATGTAATTATATTATCTCATATTTTACATAGGTTCCATTCAATTTCCTATAAGGAAAAAAGATTTTCTTATAGAATGAAACTATAACCGAATATCCCGTGTTTATTATAGAATGATTATAGAGGGGCATGGCACAAGTTCTCCCCATATGAGGCCTTACCCTATACATCGGACGTTTTCACACATATAGTAAAATAAGGTGATGGATATGAAGACAAAAATGTATGTTGACGATGGCAGATTTATAGCTGGAATGACCATGAAGGATGGGACCGAGCCCGAGCAAAACAACATGGCTCTTCACGCGTGTGAAAATGCGGAAATGGTAGTGGAAAACCGCAAAAGGTTGGCTGAATTCATGAATTGCAGTTTGGAAGACTTCGTCTGTGCCCATCAAACGCACAGCGCCAGCTTCCGCCGGGTGACACCTGCCGACAAAGGGCGTGGCGCAGACCTTGCGGTTACCGCCATTCCGGATACAGACGCTCTTTATACCTTTGAGCCGAATACGGTGCTATGCAGCTTCACGGCAGACTGTGTTCCCGTCATCTTTTACAGCGAAAAGGCTGGCCTTACGGGCGTCATTCATAGCGGATGGCAAGGTACGGTAAAAGAAATCTCCTTAAAGCTGTTTGTTCATTTGAAGCAAGCCGAGCAGATTGACCTGAATGATGTTCATGTCCAGATCGGTGCCGCGCTGAGCCAGGAAAAATTCGAAGTAGATGAAGACGTATACGTGAAGTTCGGGAAACTGGGCTATGCAGACGAGCTGATGTACTATAACCGCGAAACCAGCAAGTACCATATCGACAACCAACTTACCGTTAAGCGGCAATGCGAGCTCGCGGGAATCCCGGGCAATCAGATTACCGTGGACAGGACCTGCACCTTCCTGAATCCGGACGGCTTCTCCTATCGTCAAGACAAGAAAGCCGGAAGGCACCTTAGTTTCATCATGAGAAGAGAATAATGTCAAAGCACATCAAGCCTGGGCGTTGATGTGCTTTTTTTTGATGTGCGGTTGTGTGGCATGGTGCCTGGATTGTGCGCTTGCAAAAGTCTGCGAACACGGGATCCTGATGTGCGAATTCAAGACTTAATGTGCAAATGCGACCCGGATTTGTGCGATTGGCACCACTTTTTGTGCAAATTGCGTAAAGTGTGCGAACGCGGCTTACCGGTGTGCGAATTCGCGGATTTATGTGCGGACTGGACCCAGATTTGTGCGACTACCACAAACTTTCATGCCGGTCGCCAAAAGCATGCGAACCAAGCAAGTACACCTGCCTTAAGTCCCGCAAAATGTCCGGTATGGAGTGGCCGGTTCCGGCACGGTACAGTATTCCGCCTGTTCGGGGGCGTGCGCGTATGGGTTCTCCAATACTTTC
>DATBUB010000393.1:0-1528 GCA_036516555.1 Bacillaceae bacterium | reverse complement strand
AATTTCAGCAGACTTTCCATGACAAAAATCTAGAAAGGAACGAACATCTGCCTTTACAATACCAGTCACTTCTTCTTTTTGCGGCTTGAATTCCAGGGCCGGATCCTTTATTTTGTATAAAAAAACATGGCTGAATTCATTGTCAATCATCTTTTCTGTCTGAATGGAGTTATGTATGATCCCCAGTGAGATCATTTCATCAAACTGAATTTCAATCCCTAATTCTTCTCTGATCTCCCTCAAGCCGTCCTTTGGCGTTTCGTTGGCCAGGAGATGTCCAGCGGCAGTAATGTCCAATAAGTTGGGATAATCTTTTTTCATATGGCTTCTCCATTGAAAATAAATGAAATCTTTATCCTTTCCTTGTTCCACCAACCAGCACTGGAATGTTTCATGCCAAAGTCCCTTTTGATGGACTTCCTTACGGGTGGCTGTGCCTATTTCATTTCCTTCCGGGTCAAATATCTTCAGTAATTCTGTATCCAATAAGCGGCCTCCTATGCTGCAGTGTTCAGCTTCAGTGAACTCCATTTACACATCCACTGACAACCTTTCAGTTATGTCTTCCGTTTTCTGCACCTGTCCGAACCAGCGTAACGCAGTGTTATGATGGTTGATGATCTGCTGAGCTGTCAGCTCCTTCGAGCCCCATGTACTATGTGCATCCGCGGCCAGCGTTATGCTATACCCCAAACTATAGGCCATTCTGCAGGTGGTATCCACACATAAATCACTCTGTATTCCTGCAAGTACCAGATGACCGATATGTCGCTTTGTTAATTCATCATGTAAATCCGTTCCCAAAAATGAATCTGGAGTCTTTTTTTCTATCATGATATCGGTTTGGAGCGGCGCAATATCGGGATGTATTTGCCAAGGGCTGCTTCCTTTTTCCAGCAGCTCTCCGCGTGCTTCTGTATGCTGTATGTAGAATACAGGCATTTGGCGGGCACGCGCCATATGCAATAACAGATTTATGTTTGCCAGCAGGCTTCCTGCGTTATAAACCGGATCTTCTTCCATAAACATTCCCTGCTGAACATCAATAATGAGCAATGCTGTTCTCTTCAAGGCTTAAACCTCCTTATTTATCCTCCATTTAATCACTGTATCCTTATCAATAATTCGGCTAAAACAACTGATTTCCTTCCCAAATAAAAAAGAACTGCCCGCAAGGACAGCCCTTTTTACTGAATCATTTTTTGACAGGAATCCAAATTTCCGAATAGTAATCCGGACTTGACGCATCTTCCCCAGGGTAGACCTCCATTTCCGGTGTTCCAGCATGCTGAAAGCCGCTGGACGGAAACCACTCAGAAAAAATTTGTTTCCACGCTTTTTGGATGGCTGAAGGCATGGGACCATGAACTTCAAAAACCGCCCACTTGGATGCTGGAATATCAAGGACCTCCATATCCTTCGGTGTTTCCCCTTCAAATTCTGCTGCAATCCAGTAATCGATGGCCTGCTGCGAATCTCTATTATCCACACAGACACCCAGGACACCTTTTATCTGGCCGTTGTTCAG
>DATBUB010000392.1:0-4191 GCA_036516555.1 Bacillaceae bacterium | reverse complement strand
CTTATATCAAAGAACAGAGGGTATACTCTGTTTGCACCGCTAAAAATCCCTCCGGAATATACACATATTGATATGGGTAAAAAACAAGTCACAGGTGTGGTTATATACCAAAGCAACGTTTATTTAACCGTGAAGGTAGATGTGAAATACAAAAAGGTGAAAGTAAAAGGGAGTTTGAGGGATATTGCACACATTATAAAGCCTTTTACTAAAAAACATTATATCGATATGATTCGATCTGAAGCATTCAGCATCATGGAAAAAGGAAGAAACGAAACACGATAAAGCCGATTCCTCTTTGGAAGGAATCGGCATTTTAACTTTCAGCATCAGGCTTATGGAATTCTTCCAGCGTTCGAATCCAGTTTTCTTTCATTTTTACTGAGGCTTTTTCAGGTTTATTGCTCCTCATGAATTCAATGATGTCTTCATGTTCGGCTATTGATTTTTCAGACAGTACGATGGAATGATGAAAGAATTGTCGTCTGACATGGGCCTGCAAACCTTCAACAATGGTTTGGATATATGGATTGTTGGCGGCATCCACAATCAGCTGATGGAACTCTTCATCGATTTTTAATGCATTGAAATCATTCTCCGAACGCACCGCTTGGGCAAATCGTTTATTTGTTTCGGTCAGCTGCGCTAATACCTCTTCTGTCATAAAAGGAGTGGCAAGTTCAGCAGCCAAAGCCTGCAAAGCGGCTAGGGGAGGGAGGAGTTCTTCAATTTCTTCCTTTTCAACCTCTGTAACCTGGGTCGCCTTCCCAGGGTACATCTTGACAAAGCCTTGTGTTTCAAGCAATTGAAGGGCTTCACGGATAGGAGTCCTGCTGACCCCTAATGCTTGGGCCAGTTCTGTATCATTCAGCTTTTCACCGGGATATAGCGTTCCATCGATGATCCATTGCTGCAGCTGCGTGTAAGCACTTTCTTTTGCCGATTTTCGTTTCGGCCGTAAATGGTTGGCAGGTACCGGCATGAGCTCACCATCCTGTATATAAATTGATTGTCTCTCAGATTCAGTATACAGGAAAAAGCTGGGCCATTGAATAAGCAATATCTGCAGACATGAAAAAAGCACCAATGTAAAGTCGGTGCTATTCCATGGAAGTACATCTTGTTTATGTTTCGTAATTGTACTGCTCTTCAATTTTTCCATCGCCGTCATGGATGATGGCCATCGTGCCAGCTTCTTCGGCCATTTGCTTCGCTTCATTCACGGCTTGTTCCTTCGAATGCCCCGTGAATTTGGGCTCATCTTCACCTTCGGCTTTTACCGCCCATCCTTCTTCCTCGTGAGGGACTACATGGAATCTTGCCTCGTCAGTTCCAGCGCGATCTTTGAAGTATTGTTTACGTTCTTCTTTTGACATGTCCTCGCCTCCTCTTATATCCTTCATCGCTTAATGCACTTTACCCCCCTGGAACGGATAAAAACATGGGTTTTTGAGCGGCACTGTTTTTAATGAACATCCAATTTGATTGTTGCCGTCAGAGGCAGATGGTCTGATGCTTCAGGAGTGACCGTAATGACCTCAGCCTGAATGACTTTCATTGCTGGACTGGCAAATATATAGTCGAGCCTTGTCCTTGGCCGCATGGACGGATAGGTATTCCCGGTTCCTTTTCCGCCGCTGGCCCAAGCATCCTGCATAATATGGGTCATTTTCCTCCAGCCCTTAGATCCCGGCCTCATATTCCAATCACCGACGAGGATGGCTGGAGATGTACATTCCGACAGTTTGCCCATAATAAAGCTTGTTTGTTTAGCGTGGAGGAAGGGGTTGAGACTTAAATGTGTGACGAAGAAATGGCATATCCGATCATCCAATTGAATGTCCGCAGAGAGCAGAGATCTTCCTTCTATGAGCCCTCCGATAAAATCAAAGGAATAGTGGCCGGATTTCATTATAGGAAATTTAGATAACAGGCCGTTTCCATACTGCCTTTCCTGTGAGGAATTCTTGGAAGCAAGTGTAATGGACGGGCTGAAAGCATGTTCCATGTTCAATTGCTTGGCGAGCCATCCGATCTGATCCTCAAAAAGGCTTCTTTTTGAATACCGCCTATCTACCTCGTTCAGTCCGATGATGTCAGCCCTGGATGTCTGAATGACCTCAGCAACCCGTTCCAGATTGATTTGATGATCCTTTCCTTTTCCATGATGGATATTAAACGTCATCACTTTCATTTCCATTTCCCTGCACCCCGTCTCTTTGTCAGCATGTTATACCTACATTATCACCAGTTGGAAAGAATAAAATCAGGCATAATAGACATGCTAACCATCATCTGAATGATGGGATATGAATGAAATGAATAGAAGAGGAAAGAGCAGGATGAAAAAAATGATGTATATGCTAATCATAATCGCCTCACTGACATCCGTTATATTTCTTCTGAAAGGGACCAAACCAAACCAATCTTTGAAACAAAAACATGTTACACAAGTACAAAAACCCATCATCATGCTAATGGTGGATTCGCTGATGCAGGAACCGATGCAACAGGCCATTAAAGAAGGAAAAGCGCAGGCAATTGATCATTTAATGCGCCATGGGCATTTATATCCGGACGTAATAAGCAGCTATCCCACCATGTCTGTCACCATTGACAGCTCACTGCTCACCGGGACCTATTCAGATAAGCACCGAGTGCCGGGGCTTGTTTGGTTTAATGAAAAAGAAAAGAAGCATGTGAATTATGGAAGCGCCAGAGAAGAGGTATTGAAAACGGGCCTCAAAAATGTGGCGGAAGATTCTTTATACCATTTAAATCACACACATCTAAGCAGAGATGTAAAGACGCTGCATGAAGAGGTAGAAGATACAGGACTTCAAAGTGCATCTGTCAATGCCCTTGTGTACCGCGGTAACAAGAAAACAAAACTTGCCAATTTAAATGTACTGAAGAAAGCGGATATCATCCATGAACACTTAGAAATAGAGACACCGGCACTATTTTCTTACGGTGCTATGGCGCAGTATAGTCCGCATAACAGAAATAATACACGTTTATGGCAAGGAATTGGGTTCAATGATCGTTTTTCCGCCCAAGAGCTGATTTATTTTATAAAAGAAAACAAGCTTCCGGCTTTTACACTGGCCTATTTTCCGGATTTAGACAAGGAAGTGCATAAAAAGGGGCCAAAGAATCATATCAAAGCGATTGAAAAAACAGATAAGGAACTGCAGGATGTATTGGATGCCTTTGGCTCCTGGGAAAAGGCTTTGGAATCAGCCATTTGGATCGTGATGGGGGACAGCGGGCAGGCAAAGGTGGGAAAAGAGAAGAGCGAGTCCATGATCAAGATAAACGACCTGCTGGATAGGTATAACATCCACAAAATTTCCGACCCCTTGAAAGAGGAGCATCAAATCGTCATTGCGCACAATGAAAGGATGGCTTTTGTCTACCGGGTTGATGATGAACTGGATCTTAAGGATATCGCGCAAAAGCTGAAAAAAGACGAGCGAATCGGCTTCGTTGCGTGGAAAGAGGGCCCACTTGTTCATGTTGCAGCGGGCGGCCATAAAGAAATGCTGGCTTTCAGCCCAGGGGGAGATTACATAGATACCTACGGACAGACGTGGTTATTATCAGGTGACCATTCTGTTTTGGATCTCTCCAAAAATAGTCACCGTATTGAGTACGGCAAATATCCGGATGCCCTTACACGCCTGCACAGCGCTTTGAATTCCCATTCCGGAAGCTATCTCATTGCGGATGCCAAGCCGGGATATGAATTCCAGGGGGAAGGGACGCCCATCCATCCGGGAGGGGCTGCACATGGCTCGATGCATGAACAAGATTCGTTGGTGCCTATGGTTGTGGCTGGAACGGACAGCCGGCCAAAAAACATGCGCATTGTGGATATAAAAGCCTGGATATTAGAATTGATTACCCAAGAAGAATAAATTTTTCAGCATCGCTGCCGTTGTTTGGCAGCTTTTTTGCCGGAGATAAAAATCGAAAAATTACCACTATTGTGGTACAAAAGAAAGAAGGGAGGCGATAATATGAAATCAGCTTTGATTCTGGGGGGAACGCGTTTTTTTGGAAAAGAGCTAGTCAGATGCTTGCTGGATAAAGGTGTAGATGTAACGATTGCTACCCGCGGTAAAAGCGGCAACCCGTTTGGGGAAGAGGTGAGACAGCTGATTGCTGACCGATACGATACGGAATCGA
>DATBUB010000391.1:0-3326 GCA_036516555.1 Bacillaceae bacterium | reverse complement strand
GGCGCTTGGAGCGTTTAAAAATGAACAGGCAAGGCCGCCTATACGGGGCCTTGCCCCTGCGGCCTGCTGGCTAACCCTTCCTATGGTAAATTGTTTCTTCCGGCTAATTCGTTAGCCGGGCTTTCACCTATTACTCCCACTCAATGGTCGCAGGCGGTTTGCTGGTAATGTCGTATACGACCCGGTTGACATGCTCCACTTCGTTGACGATGCGGGTGGATATCTTTTCCAGGACATCCCAAGGAATCCTCGCCCAGTCAGATGTCATGCCGTCGATCGAAGTGACGGCGCGGATGCCGATTGTGTGGTCGTATGTTCTAGCATCTCCCATGACTCCAACGCTGCGGATGTCAGGCAGGACGGTAAAGTACTGCCATATTTCACGGTCAAGGCCCGCCTTTTTGATTTCTTCGCGCAAAATCCAGTCGGATTCCCGTACGATTTCCAGTTTTTCATCTGTCACTTCACCCAAAATCCGGATACCTAGACCCGGACCTGGGAAAGGCTGGCGCCAAACGATCTCATCTGGAATGCCGAGCTCTGTTCCAAGTGCGCGTACTTCATCCTTAAAGAGTGTGTTCAGCGGCTCAATGAGTTTAAATTGCATATCTTCCGGCAGACCGCCCACGTTATGGTGAGATTTGATGGTCTGTGCTGTTGCCGTACCGCTTTCAATGATGTCTGTATAAAGAGTCCCTTGTGCCAGGAATTCAATTCCTTGAAGCTTTGTTGCTTCATCGTCAAACACATAAATGAATTCGTTTCCGATGATTTTGCGTTTTTTCTCCGGATCGGTTACGCCTTTCAGCTTGCTTAGGAAACGTTCCTGGGCATCAACCTTGATGACGTTCATGTGGAATCCTTCAGAGAAGGTCTTCATGACACTATCCGCTTCCCCTTTGCGCAAAAGTCCATGATCGACAAAAATACATGTCAGCTGATCCCCGATTGCTTTATGGATCAGCACCGCGACAACGGAAGAATCCACACCGCCGCTCAGCGCACAAAGCACTTTTTTATTGCCGACAGCTTCACGGATTTTAGCTGTTTCGATTTCAATGAAATTCTCCATGGACCAGTCGCCTTTGCAGCCGCAGATGCCAAAGACAAAGTTTTTCAAGAGTTCATTTCCATGGACTGAATGACGGACTTCCGGATGGAATTGAACGGCATAAAATTGCTTTTCTTCATTGCTGATGGCGGCAATCGGGCATGATGCACTCGTTGCATCGACCCGGAAGCCTTCAGGCATTTCCCTTACGAGGTCCCCGTGGCTCATCCAGACAACCTGCTCTTCAGGCAGGTCTGCAAACAATTTGGAGCTTTCTTGAATCTGCATCAAGGCTTTTCCGTACTCACGATGCTGGGCACGTTCCACTTTTCCGCCAAAATGATGGGTCATCAGCTGCATGCCGTAGCAGATTCCGAACACTGGAATTCCCAGGTCAAAAAGCTTTTCATCGCAGCGGAAAGCTTGTTCCGAATAAACACTGTTCGGCCCGCCGGACAGAATGATCCCCTTTGGATTCATTTCTTTCAACTCTTCAACTGTAATGGTGTGCGGGTGCAATTCACTGTAAACGCCGAATTCTCGTATACGTCTTGTGATCAGCTGGTTGAATTGGCTTCCGAAGTCCAGTACAACGATCATTTCCTGATTTTGCAACTCTGTCTTTCCTGGCATATTTTAGGCTCCTCCGTTATCGTCTGAAAATTAAAAAACTGAAATTCTCCTTCTTTGACAAGAAGGCAGAATTCCAGTATGTATGCAGCTGCATGGCCAAATAAATGAAACTCAAATAGACATTTCACTATCCGGCAATCCGCCCGCTCCGGAAAAACTGCCTTCATAGTCTGGCCATTTCCGGTGGCCGGGTAGAGACTCCCGCACCCTATTTACGGGATTATATGAAGGGAAGCCGGCAAAAACAGCGCCGGCACCGTATCATGTTTAATTGTTATCATTTTATACTTGTTTGTATACACGGTCAACCGGTAGTCTTTTTGATTAAATTTTCCCATAATTGCCTTACCTGCTCCCACTCCGCTTCCGCCGGATCGCCTCTGTATACTAGGCGTTCATACCTTTCCGTAAGGGCGCTCATTTCTCTGGACCCGAAGTGATGGTCGATATAGGCAGCATAATCCCTCAGGGTCTGGCCGGCTTCCTTTTTGACGCCAAAGCGTTCGAGCTGTTTCAATAATGCGGAATAGGCTTGGACAAACGTATCTCCGCCTGTCTTCCCTTTATAATTCCAGATCAGCACATACGGGATCCACCTGTATCTTTTCCAGTAAAGCCAGAAGCCCAATACAGCTGTGATGGCCATTAGAAAAGAATACAAGACCCAGTGTTCCTTCCATTCATCCTTTAAGGAAGCCCACAGAGATGCTTTCTCTTCCTTGGCTTTCGGTTTGCTTTCCTTTTTCTCATTGCCCTCGTCCGGCTTTGGCGGCGTCGGGCTGCTTGGCTTTACAGCCGGAGTGGAAGAACCGGACTTCTCGTTCTCTTCATCGTGGATATAGGAAACGAAGTTATCAAACCCCTTTGTCGGCTCAAACGGAACCCAGCCCACTGTAGGGAACAGAACCTCCACCCATGAGTGCGCCTCATTGTTTGTCACTTCATATGTCCGGTAATCCGTCCCCGCTTCCCCGCGGTACGTTCCTGCTGTATAGCCCTTTGCCCACCTTGCGGGAATCCCGATAGAACGGAGCATCGTAACCATAGAGGTGGAAAAATTATCGCAGTAGCCTGTCTTTGTTTCAAAAAGGAACTGATCCACGTAATCCTGGTCTTCTTCCGGAACTGCCACATTGATCTGGTCATAGGTGAATTCACCGGATTGGAAATGCTTTTCGATGGCTTTGGCTTTATCGAACCAGTTATCGTGTTCTGCGGTCAACTGCAGCGCCAGCTCCCGCACCCTGTCCGGAAAATTATCCGGAAGCTTGGTATACCGTGCCATATGATACTCCAAATTGCTGTTGGGAGGCGGGCCTACTGTCTCCCGCATTGCCTTCAGGCTATAAGCTGCCCGCTTATACTCAATGGAATATTCCTTCAAGGACGCTTTTGTTTCCGGGTTGGCATAAGGGGTGATTTTGCCTAAAGATGAATCATATCGGAAGAAATTTGCATCTTCAGCTGTCACAGACATAAAACCGTAAGGATACACTATATACGGATAGGCCGTCTTTATATCAAAGACGGCTTCACGGACAGGATCCTCCGGTCGTGTGATCATATCAAAAGAAAACTCTTCCCCTGATTGAAACTCCCTGATCCCGAGCCCCTCTCCAATTTCCCATCCTTTTCCGGTATA
>DATBUB010000390.1:0-9370 GCA_036516555.1 Bacillaceae bacterium | reverse complement strand
CTCCTAATCGTTGAAGATCTGACAGGGACACCAGCAAGAATTCAGGCATCCGGCGGATTTGCCCAATCGGAGTTTTGGAGACAAATGATGGCCGATATTTTTGGCCGGCTGGTGACGGTTCCTGAAAGCTATGAAAGTTCCTGTCTGGGGGCAGCCGTATTAGGGCTTTATGCATTGGGGGAAGTCGAGGGCATTCATGCAGTGTCCGGCATGATGGGAACAAGCTTTACCCACTCTCCCGATCCAGGCAATTCGGATATATACCGGAAAATTATGCCCATATATTTGCGATTGACGGAATTGTATCAAAGTGAATATAAAGCCATTTCAGAGTTTCAGGAAAAAGTTTTGGAAAGTAAAGAGCCTGGATTTTAGCATCCAGGCTCTTTACATACGTAATCAAACTTATAAGGATTTTTCAAGCAGCTCTGCCACATCAAGCGTGAGAACCTGTTCTTCCGCTTCCTTCGCCTTGACTCCGTCACTCATCATAGTAAGGCAATAAGGGCAGCCGCTGCCGATGACAGACGGATTTACGGCCAACGCCTGCTCTGTCCGGGCAACGTTTATTCGCTGGCCTGTATCCTCTTCTGTCCACATGAGACCGCCTCCTGCCCCGCAGCACATGCCGTTCTCGCGGCTTCTTTCGATTTCAACGAGCTTCACTCCCGGAATGCTCTTGAGGATTTCGCGGGGCGGATCATATACCTCGTTGTATCTTCCCAAATAGCATGAATCATGGAAGGCGATCGTTTCATTTACAGCCTTTGCAGGATTGATTCTGCCTTGCTGCAGTAATTCGTACAAAAGTTCGGTATGGTGGTATACCTCCACATCCTCAAGCCCGAACTCAGGATATTCATTCTTTAGCGTATTATAAGCATGCGGATCGATGGTCACGATCTTTTTCACGCCATGCTTGTTAAACAGTTCAATGTTGGCTGCAGCCAGTTCCTGGAATAGGAATTCGTTTCCGATCCGGCGCGGTGTATCGCCCGAGTTTTTTTCCTTGCTCCCAAGAATGGCAAAGGATACTCCGGCCGTATTCAGGACTTTGGCGAAGGATTGGGCGATTTTCTGGCTCCGCTGATCATAGGATCCCATCGATCCCACAAAGAAGAGATATTCAAATTTTTCGCCTGCCTTTTCAAACTCCTTGACGGTAGGGACATAAATATCATCTCTTCCTTCGCGCCACTTTTCCCTTTCTTTGCGGTTGATCCCCCAAGGATTCCCCTGCCGTTCAATGTTTTGAATCGCACGCTGGGCATCTGGATTCATTTTTCCTTCAGTCAGAACCAGGTATCTCCGCATATCGATGATTTTATCCACATGCTCATTCATGACCGGACATTGATCTTCACAATTGCGGCAGGTCGTGCAAGCCCAGATCTCTTCCTCGGTGATCACATCACCGATAAGGGATGGTGCAGCATACGCCGCAGCAACTTCATCATGGCCACCCAGCCCAGCCGGTCCCCCGTTAAAAGCAAAAGCCGGCATCCAGGGTGATCTGGACGTAACAGCTGCCCCTTTTTCCGTCAGATGGTCCCTGAGCTTAATGATCAAGTCCATTGGTGAAAGCATTTTACCCGTTCCCGTAGCCGGACACATGTTGGTGCAGCGGCCGCATTCCACGCATGCATACAGATCTACCAGTTGTTTCTGGGTAAAATCCTCAATTTTCCCTGTTCCGAATACTTCCTGTGTTTCATCTTCAAAATCGATGGAAGACAGCTGGCCGACCTTATGCGTTCTGCCGAGGAATACATTGACCGGTCCCGCAATCAGGTGGGCGTGCTTGGACTGCGGAATATAGACAAGGAATGCGAGAAGGAACAAGAGATGAAGCCACCAAAAAACAAAGAACAGGGCCCCTGCAGCAGTTGGATCAAGCCTTGAAGCGATATAGGAAATGCCGGATGCAATGGGTTCATACATCGTCATAGATTTATCAAGCCAGATCTTTTCCATGCCTTTCGCACCAAGCTTGGAAAGCATAAGGCCTCCGATAAAAATCAGGACCAAGCCGGATTTCCAGCCACGCTTCAGCCGAACTAGCCTTTCAATGTATCTTCTGTAAAAAGCCCACACCACTGCAGTCAGGATCATGACTACGACCAGTTCCTGGAATAAGGTGAAATATTTATAGAGGGGGCCAAGCGGCAAATGGGATCCGATGGACAGCCCCTTGATGATGACATCAATTGCGCTGAATTGAACGAGCAGGAAGCCATAAAAGAACATTACATGAATGGCTCCGCTCTTTTTGTCCTTCATCAGCTTCTTCTGACCGAATACATTGATTAGGACAGCTTGGGCGCGCTCTCGCAGCGAATGGTTAAACTCGGCCTTTTTGCCAAGCTTGATATATTCATAGCGGGTTTTGACAAGGGATGCAAACAGGTAGATCGCATAGCCGGTTACCGCCAAAAACAATAACCGGTTGATCATTAAGAGCATGTCCATGATCTATACTCCGGACAAGGAAAGCTGTTTTTGCAATTCCTCTTTTAAAATGGGTATGACTTCAAACAGATCTCCTACGATTCCGTAATCGGCCACTTCAAAAATGGGCGCTTCCGGATCCTTGTTGACCGCAACGATGATTTTGGAGTTGGACATACCGGCCAGATGCTGGATGGCGCCGGATATACCGAAAGCAAAGTACAAGTCCGGAGTGACAACCTTTCCGGTCTGCCCTATCTGAAGGGAGTAATCGCAATATCCCGAGTCGCAGGCTCCCCTGGAGGCTCCGACTGCCCCGCCCAGAAGATCGGCAAGCTCCTGGAGCAGTTCGAACCCCTGTCCTCCTTTTAAACCCCTTCCTCCAGCAATGACAATCTTGGCTTCCGATAAATCAACACCTGCAGCTGTTTTCCTGATGACTTCCCTAATGACGGTCCGGACGTCCTTTATAGTAGGATGAAAGGATGTTACATTACCGGAACGGCCCTCATCCTTCTCAAGAGGCTGGATGTTATTCGGGCGGATGGTGACAAGCTGGAATCCTTCTTTGAATGTCTTCTTTTCAAATGCTTTTCCGGAATAAATGGGACGGGTATAAACGGCATCATCCCCGCTGCCTTCAATGTTGATCACATCTGAAATCAGCCCGGCATTCAACTTCATGGCGATGCGGGGAGAGACGTCCTTCCCGATGGATGTGTGACCCATGACAAATGCATGTGCCCCTTCTTCTTCAATCAGCTGCAAGAATGCTTGCTGGTATGCATCGGTCCTGTATTGGGCCAGTTCCGGCGCCTCAGCCTTTATGACCCTGTCAGCCCCATATTGAATCAATGCTTCTGTATGTGCCGATGCATCGCTGCCAAGTACGGCAGCGATCACTTCTCCGCCGTCCGCAATCTGCTTGGCTGCAGCGATGGCTTCGAATGATACATTTCTTAGTTCTCCATTGCGGAATTCGCCGAATACCAATATTTTTTTTGTCATGATGATCCCTCCAATTAGATGACTTTTGCTTCAGATTTCAGCAATGAGACGAGTTCTCCAACCTGGTCGGCCAAATCTCCTTCCAAAATCCTGCCCGCCTGCTTTTGTGGTGGCAAAAAGAGTTCGATTGTAGCTGTTTTGGCTCCGACTTCATCTTCCTCGATATCCAAATCGTCAAGCTCAAGATTTTCAAGCGGTTTTTTCTTTGCTTTCATGATCCCTGGCAGTGATGGATATCTGGGTTCATTCAAACCTTGTTGTGCTGTTACAAGAACAGGAAGTGACACTTCGATGATTTCCTCATCTCCCTCGGCATCCCGGACGATCGAAGCTTTTCCCTCCTTCATTTCAAGCTTGGTGATGGTTGTCACCTGCGGGATTCCTAGCAGTTCCGCCACGCGCGGCCCCACTTGTCCGGATCCCCCGTCAATGGCTACGTTGCCGCCCAGAATCAGATCGTAGGGGTGTCCCTTTAAATAGGCGGCAAGAACTGATGCTGTCGTATACTGATCCTTTTCTGCCAAATCTTCATCATCGATCAATACCGCTTTGTCTGCACCCATGGCAAGGGCAGTCCTCAACTCTTTCTCTGCGTCTTCAGAACCAAGCGTTACGACCGTTACTTCCCCTCCTTGATCGTCGCGCAGCCTTATGGCTTCCTCAATCGCGTACTCATCATACGGATTGACAACAAATTCGGCTCCGCTGCCATCAATTCGGCCGTCCTGAATGACAAGTTTTTCTTCTGTATCGAATGTCCTTTTCATGATTACAAAAATATTCATCCGTTTGCCTCCTCTTTATGTATGGCTAGTTAACCAATGTTGTTTTCATGGGTAAACTTTGTCACCAGCATGGAATTTCTGTATTGACTGGGTGTTTTGCCTACAGCCTGTTTAAATACTCTGCTGAAATATCTGGGATCGCTGTAGCCGACTGCACCGGCTATTTGATAAACAGTGTTGTCCAGATCCATAAGCATGGCTTTCGCCTTTTCAATTCGCAGCTTGGCTACATATTCAATAAAGGAATAGCCGGTAGTCTTTTTGAACATGTTGCTGAAGTAGTTTGCGCTCAAGCTTACATAGTTTGAAATTTCCTCGAGCGTAATCGGTTGATGATAATGCTGATCAATATAATTGATGGCTTTTTGGACAGATTTGAGCATCTGTTCATTATGGCTGGAAAGTACCTGTCCGAGAAGCTGCTCGATAGTTCCCTCAAGCCGATGTCTGATTTCTTCAATATTCTCTGCATTCCGCATCTCCTGCCCATACTGAAAATGGATGGAAAACACATCCTTTGGTTTGGCTCCACCTTGGATGGCGGCTCGTACCAGTGTTGAAAGGATATCGATGATCTGGAGTTGAAATACTCTGGGATTGATATTTTTCTGTGAAAAAAGGGTCTTTTTCAACTCCTCCAGCTCTTTTTTTACACCGCTTGAATCCCCTATTGAAAGCTTATTGGCCAGCGGGCCGATATCCTGGTTCAGGATGATTTTCTCTTCATTGCCAAATGGCTCAATATCATCTATATGAATGACAGTATTTTTTCCGGTGAAAAATTTATGATCTTGTGCGAGATACGCTTCCTGATACGAAACATGCAGATTCCGGGCATCTTCATAATAATTGCCTACACCGATGGTGATGCTGTAACCGGTGTTCTTCAGAACATATTCTTTGATCTCATGGGCAAGTTCTTTTGCCCTCAATTTGTATTCCAACTGGCTGTTTTTTAATCGAGATGCCAGCAGCACGGCAATTTTATCAGTATCCGTAATGATGACAAGCATTTCCTGTATGGATTCTTTCAGATACTGTTCAATTCCTTCCATTACTTCCTGCCGGATGGATTGTTCCCATTGTTTGCTTTTGTTCTTAACCAGTTTATGAAAATCATCAATATGAACGGCCATTGCGGTGTTGGGCACCACCGACAGCCCAATGTGTCTGCTTCGATCCCATATTTCCTTTGAATTCTTTACACTGCCGAAAATCAAGTCATAGGCTAGGCTCTTCTGTAAATGAGCAATCCTATGACTTTCAAGCGACAGATTCCAATTCCTCTGTTCCTTTAATGAACCGATCAGTTCATGAAGGGTGTAATGAACAATATTGGAATCCAGCGGCTTTTCCAGGAAATCTATGGCACCTGATTTCATGGATAACCTCACATCCTGGATATCCGGTGAAGTTTTTAACATGATGAATTTCGTTATTTTGCCTCTATTGTTCTGGATGACTTGCCGTACCTGGCCTAACATATCTGAAGGAGCACCGTCCAGATCGACCCAAATGACGGAATACTGTCCAATGGCATTCTGCAAGGTCTGTATTTCGCCGTTAAACTCCTTCTGATGTATACAAATGCCACATTCAAGCTTTGCGATGATTTCCGCTACCTTCTGTATGATGGACTTATCATTTGAAAGAATTAAAAAGCGTTGGTTCACTAGGCATCATCCTTTCTTGTTCGCATCTATGTCTCTTAGCTATAAGGGCTTCTTGATTCCTAGTTTCCCAAGCATCGATTCTGCTGTTTCATAGCCGGCATCGGCATGCCGAATGATATTTAGACCAGGATCGATGGTGAGCAATCGTTTTAATTTTTCATGTGATTCCGGTGTTCCGTCCGCTACCGCCGTCATTCCGGAGTGGATGGAATTGCCGATTCCAACGCCCCCGCCATGCTGGATGCTGACCATCGCAGCTCCGGCACTCGCGTTCAGCAATCCGTTCAAAATCGGCCAGTCAGCTATGGCATCACTGCCATCAAGCATATTTTCCGTCTCCCTGTTCGGTGCTGCCATCGTGCTTCCTTCTGAATGATCCCGGGTAATGGCAATCGGAGCGGAGAGCTGGCCGGAGGCAACCATATGATTCAGGATATTCCCAAGTTCACTTCTTTCTTTATAATTGAGCCAACATGTTCTTGCCGGCAATCCGTAGAAATAAATCTTTTCCTGTACAAATTTAATCCAGCGCGTAATTCTCTCATCGGCGGCAAACTCGGATAATAGGACTTCATCAATCTTGTAAATGTCACTGGGATCTCCTGAAAGCGCCACCCAGCGGCAAGGTCCTCTGCCTTCACAGTATAACGGCCGGATATACTCAGAGATGAAACCAGGGAACTTAAATGCCTCCATATATCCGTGCTCGAAGGCCTGTCCTCTGATGTTGTTGCCGTAGTCGAAAACAATGGAGCCTCTTTCCTGTAAACGAACCATTGATTTGACGTGTGCTGCTACGGATTCACCTGCAAGCTTTAAATAAGCCGCAGGTTTTTTTATCCTTAAGTGGTCAGCCTGCTGCAAAGTGAGTCCGCTTGGGATATAACCATTCAGTAAATCATGAGCAGCGGTTTGATCCGTTACAATATCCGGAGTAAACCCTTTCTGAAGTGTTTCAAAGTATATGTCGCAGGCGTTTCCGAGCAGGGCGATGGCATACGGCTTTCTCCTTTTGGCTGCCTCTTTCGCAAGCATGATGGCCTCATCAAGAGATGTTGCCATGACATCACAATAGTTGTTGAGCAGTCTTTTTTTGATTTTGCTTTCATCCGCCTCGACGACTATGCTCACCCCTCCATGCATGGAAACCGATAATGGCTGTGCGGATCCCATTCCGCCGAGTCCAGATGTAAACACAATTTTTCCGGCCAAGCTTCCGTCAAAATAGCGATCGGCAACTGCTCCCATGGTTTCAAAGGTAGCTTGTAAAATCCCCTGGACACCGATATACGCCCAGGATGCGGCCGTCGCTTGTCCATATATGCTTAAACCTTTATTTTCAAGATCATTGAATGTTTCCCATGTGGCCCATTTGGGCACCACCATGGCTGCAGAGGATAGCACTCTTGGGAAAAAGGGAAAGGTCCGGAAAGTGGCAACCGGCTTCCCTGATTGGATCAATAATGTATGATCGGGTTCAAGGTTCTTAAGCTCTCGAACAATGGCTTCAAGAGCCTGCCTGTTCCTCGCCGCTTTCCCGGTCCCGCCATAAACAATCAATTCCTGGGCATTTTCAGCAACCCGGGGGTCGAGACTGTTCAGCAATAATCGCAGTAACGCCTCCGTTTCCCAGCTCTTGCATGTCAGCTCCATGCCCGTAGGTGAATAAATGGTTTGTTCCATTGCCGTTGCCCCTTTCCAGTCACATTCCTGTACATTTTCACTCGTTCCAATATCCGAAACAGCTGCCAGGAGATACTTAGCCCGGCAGCTGCCGTCTGCCTCATTATTGATTGAGCATCGGGATATTGACGCCTTTTTCTTTTGCTACATCAATGGCTTTTTGGTAGCCTGCATCCGCATGCCTGATAACGCCCATTCCAGGGTCGGATTTCAGCACCCTTTCAATTCGTTCTGCTGCTTCTTGTGTTCCGTCAGCAACCAATACCTGTCCGGCATGGAGCGAATAGCCCATTCCCACTCCGCCTCCGTGATGCACACTTACCCAGCTTGCTCCTCCGCACGTGTTGATGAGCGCATTCAGGATCGGCCAGTCAGCAATGGCATCACTGCCGTCTTTCATCGATTCTGTTTCCCTGTTTGGTGAAGCGACTGAACCGCAGTCCAGGTGGTCCCTGCCAAAGACAACGGGTGCTTTAAGCTCTCCGCTTGCAACCATTTCATTGATTTTTAAGGCAAAGCGGTGGCGGTCGCCGTATCCCAGCCAGCATATCCGGGCAGGAAGGCCTTGCCATTTGACCATTTTTTGAGCCATTTCTATCCAGTTTACAAGGGATTCGTCTTCCCTGAACATTTCCATGGCAACTTGGTCTGTTTTGTAAATGTCCTCAGGATTTCCGGACAGAGCAGCCCAGCGGAATGGTCCTTTCCCTTCACAGAAAAGGGGCCTGATATAAGCTGGTACAAAGCCAGGGAAATCAAAGGCATTTTCAACGCCCATTTTTTGAGCGTATGCACGGATGTTGTTTCCATAATCAAATGTTTCGGCACCTGCCTGCTGGAAACCAAGCATCGCTTTGACATGTACAGCCATGGATTCCATCGCCTTTTGCTCATACGCTTTTGGATCTTTTGCTCTTAGATCCAGCGCTTCATCATAGGTCATGCCATGCGGGATATAGCCGTTGACAGGGTCATGCGCGCTTGTTTGGTCTGTTACGATATCCGGTATGATGCCCTTTTCCAGCAATTCAGGATATACATCTGCACAGTTGCCAACCAGGCCGATGGAAGCAGGCTCCCCTTTTTGCTGGAAGTCGCGGACCATTTCTAATGCCTCGTCAAGGTCCTCCGCGATGAAATCACAGTATCCCTCCCTGATTTTGCGTTCAATACGGTGTCTGTCCACCTCCACCACAAGGATGACTCCTTTTGCCATTTTACCGGCAAGCGGCTGAGCTCCGCTCATCCCGCCCATTCCGCCGGTCAAAATGAAGCGGCCCGTCAAATCTGCCGTTCCAAATGCTTTTTTGGCAGCTTCAACAAAGCTTAGGTATGTTCCTTGGAGGATGCCTTGTGCACCGATATAGATCCAGCTTCCTGCCGTCATCTGGCCGTACATCATGAGGCCTTTTTCTTCAAGGTCATAGAACGTATCCCAATTGGCCCAGGCAGGGACGATATTGGAGTTTGCAATCAATACCCGAGGTGCCGTTTCATGTGTCCGGAAAACCCCTACCGGCTTGCCGGATTGGACAAGCAGTGTTTCATCATTTTCCAAATTTTTCAGCGATTCAACAATAGCATCAAAGCACTCCCAGTTGCGTGCTGCTTTTCCAATTCCTCCGTAAACGATCAGTTCATCCGGATTCTCTGCCACTTCCGGATCCAGATTGTTCATCAGCATGCGCAATGCTGCTTCCTGATCCCATCCTTTGCAAGTCAATTGATTTCCTCTGTCAGCTCGGATCACTCTTTTTGTTTGATTTGCCATAA
>DATBUB010000389.1:0-4949 GCA_036516555.1 Bacillaceae bacterium | reverse complement strand
GCTGTCATTTTTGGTTTTGATGTTTTTCGTGCTCTTGGTTTCCGGTTTTTTCCTATCGGAAATGATAAAAAATACATATATTGATTTAAAGAGAAACCAGCTGAACCAGAGTGCCGCCCTTATGCTGAAGGCGCTGGAGATGAACGGCTCTCTGGATGATCCCGAACAGCTTCAGCAAATGGTGGATGATTTATCCGGTTCCAATAAACCCAGATTTACCGTGATAGATCTGGAAGGAAACGTATTGGCAGACTCCATTGACGATCCGAAACGGATGGAAAATCATGCCGACCGTCCTGAAGTCAGGCAGATCATCAAAAATGGGAAAAAATCGGGGCTGTCCATCCGGTACAGCGGGACGCTGGGATACAATATGATGTATGTCACGATTCCCATGTACCGGGATGATGCCATGACGGGTGTGATGAGGGCTTCCCTCACACTCGAGAATATTGAACATGCAATCAGCAATCTCAGGAAAAGCCTGTCGCTTGTCCTGTTCGCGGCACTTCTTCTGACGGCCATTGTAGGAATGCGGCTGGCCAAAGGCATCTCGAGGCCGATTGAGGAAATGATCACAGTATCGGAAAAGCTGAAAGAAAAAGAATACACCGCAAGAGTGAAAATGGAGCCGAAAGGAGAACTCGGCCAGCTAGCTGACGCCATTAATATACTGGCTGCCAGCCTAAAAAAACAAATGGACCAAATCCAGGAAAACGAACAGCAGCTGACGGGTGTCCTGACAAATATGGTGAGCGGTGTCCTTTTGGTCAACAAAGAAGGGAAAATCCTGCTGGCCAACCGGGCCATGGGCCAGATTCTTGGATCGGATCCTGCGACCTTTACCGGAAAGCTTCACATGGAAGTGGGAAGAAGCGTCAGCCTCAGCCGTCTCATCGAGCAATGCTTAAAGGACGGAAAGGAAATCAGGGATGAAATCCACTTTTTTTATCCGGACGAACGGATTTTGGATGCCCATCTGGCACCCTATATGGGCGAAAACGGCGAAATGAAAGGAATCATTGCCGTCCTGCACGATATCACCCATATCCGCCGTCTTGAGAAGATGAGAAGCGAGTTCGTGGCCAATGTCTCACATGAACTGAGAACACCGATTACGTCGGTAAAAGGCTTTGCGGAGACTCTGCTGGACGGAGCGATGGAAGATGAAGAACTGCTAAAGAGCTTTTTAAAGATCATCCATGAAGAAAGCAACAGGCTCCACAGGCTGATCAACGACATCTTGCATTTGTCCAAAATTGAACAGCCGAGCGCCCCTCTGCATATCGAGCCATTCAATCTGGCGGAGGCCGTATTGGCTACAGCCGAAACCGTCCGAAAGGAAGCGGTGAAAAAAGGACTGGAGCTGGTTCTTCCTGAAAAGCATGAGATTTGGATGGAGGGGGAAAAAGATCGAATCCAGCAAATCATCCTCAATCTGATTTCGAACGCAATGGCTTATACTCCTGAGGGCGGCAAGATCACTGTATCTTTGATGGAGAAAGAAGAAGAGGTGGAGCTTAAAGTAGCCGATACCGGCATTGGGATCGCTTCAAAGGAGCTTCCGAGGATCTTTGAACGATTTTACAGGGTGGACAAAGCCAGGTCCAGGGATTCCGGGGGCACAGGCCTCGGACTTGCCATCGTCAAGCACCTTGTCGAATCTCATCATGGCTCCATCCATGTCGAAAGTGAAGAAGGGAAGGGAACTGTCTTTACGGTTATCCTCCCAAGGAAGCAGAGAAGTCCGGCAGAATGATGAGAACCTTGCGCCCTGCATGCTGCAGGGCTTTTCATTGTCTGCAGGATGCCTTCATGTTACAATTTCGAAAATAACAATATGGCGGGTGATGAAGGTGGGGGTGCATCATTATTTTAAAAGCTTGTCAGACTTGGAAAAAATTTATCGCTGCCCCGGAAAGTTTAAGTTCCAGGAGCATTCTGTTGCCAGCCACTCCTTTAAGGTAACCAAAATCGCCCAGTTTCTGGGTACTGTTGAAGAAGAAGCGGGCAGCCGGTTGGATTGGCGGCTTTTATATGAGAAAGCGCTGAACCATGACTATGCTGAGCTTTTTACCGGGGATATCAAAACCCCTGTCAAATATGCTTCCCAAGAATTGAAGCGCCTTTTCAACGAGGTGGAAGAAGAGATGACGAAGAAATTCGTCGAGCGGGAATTTCCTCCAGAATATCAGGCTATTTACCTTGGGCGATTCAAGGAGGGGAAGGACGATACACTGGAAGGCAGGATTTTGTCAGTGGCAGACAAAATCGACCTTCTGTATGAATCTTTCGGAGAAATTCAGAAGGAAAACCCTGAACCCCTGTTCCTCGAGATATACGAAGAAGCGCTTAGCACCATTTTGCTGTTCAAGGATATGATTTGCGTTCAATATTTTCTCGAGCATATACTGCCGGACATGCTGAGGGAGCGCTTCATTGAACAAAGCGAACTGGCGGCCATTACGGGAAAAATGATTGAAGAAAGCAACAACTGATGAAATAATACTTGCACATTGTTCATTTTTCAGAAAAACTGGTAGTACAAGTATTGACCACTTGAGCAGCGGAATAGGGGTAGATGCCAATGATTGATAAAGTCCTGTCTGCGATTTTCCTGCCTGCCGTCCTTGTCGTCTTTTTCACCAGAGTCACATATAGCAGGACTGTAGGCTTTTTGCTGACCGTCGCCCTGATTATTGTCTCGGCCTACAATGGGTATTTGCATACATGGTGGCTCGTCGTGGTCGATGCCGCTTCTCTGACGGTTGGCCTCTATTTTGCCAACCGGATGTACGGCAAAAGGAAAAAGAAAAACAGCGTTTCATGATAAAGGGGATTATCCGGGATCGGATAATCCCCTTTTTCAATATATGTACGGATTGGCTGGGAGGGTGTGCGAAATTCAAATTATGTGCGAATTCCAAGGAATAATCCTTCCATCCCACCATGAAAACGGAATTGCAACAGGCACATCACTATGGAAGGATGGCTGAACCTTTCCAATTGTGATGGAATTCAGGTTTTTTTATTCCGTGACCGTATGCACTATAGTATAATGATTTTATTTAAGGCGGAGGTGCAGCATGAGACCGATCTTATTGGGAATCATATCCACTTTATTTTTCGCTTTTACCTTTGTATTGAACCGCTCGATGGAACTGGCGGGAGGGAGCTGGATTTGGAGTGCCTCGCTCCGTTACGTCTTCATGATTCCTTTTCTTCTGGTCATCGTCATGTACCGCGGAAACCTGAAAGCCTTGCTGAAAGAAATGAAAGATCAGCCTCTTCAATGGCTGATCTGGAGCATTGTGGGTTTCGGATTTTTTTACGCGCCGCTGACCTTTGCAGCCGGATATGGGCCGGGATGGCTGGTGGCTGCGACGTGGCAGGTCACCATCATCTCGGGCTCGCTGCTGGTTCCATTTTTTTATGAAACGATCCAGACGCCTTCCGGGCATATGAAGGTCAGAGGGAAAATTCCTGCAAAGGGTTTGGCCATGTCACTCATCATCCTGCTTGGGATTGCCGTGATGCAGATGGAGCATATGAATCAGCTGTCTCTGCAAAACGTTCTTTTGTGCATCATCCCATGTCTGGTGGCCTCTTTTGCGTACCCGCTCGGCAACCGCAAAATGATGGGGGTTACCGGGGGACGGCTCGATGCATACCAACGGGTTCTTGGCATGACGCTGGCGAGCCTTCCGCTTTGGTTTATGCTTATGGGATGGGAGCTGGCAACATCCGGGGGGCCAACAATGGGCCAAACCGTTCAGTCTCTGATTGTGGCAGTGACATCCGGGGTGATTGCAACCGTTCTGTTCTTTCAGGCGACCGACTTGGTGAAGGATGACATGAAAAAGCTGGCCGCAGTAGAGGCGACTCAATCCATGGAAGTGCTGTTTGCCCTGCTTGGCGAAATTATCCTCCTCAGTGCGCCGCTTCCGGCTCCTGTTTCGCTGTTGGGCATGTTTCTTGTGGTTATCGGAATGGTGCTTCACAGTTTTGTCTCTAACACGAAGAAGGTCCGAAGGAAACACGTGGCGGACGATGCACAGGCTGGCTAAAAAAAGAACCCTCTCCTTCACATCGGCAGGAGAGGGTTTACGTATGTATGGCTCTGGCCCGCTGTAAAGTCATCAGCATAGCGGGACTTTCGGAGTGTTCGGGGTCTATGGCTTTCAAGAGAAACAGGATATCATTATATATGACAGGCTTCAATGTTTCGGGTGCAAGGTAGTATTCATCCAATCTCTTTCCAAGCTCCCCCATGAAAATAAGAAGTTCATCCATATCAGGCAATCCTCGACACCTCCTAAATTACTATTTATTGTATAGGAAAAACGGACTATTGAGAAGTAGAAAGAAACTAAATTTTATTTTTTATTAGAAATATTTAAACCTCCTCCATTTCCCCTTAGTATTCCGTATAGAAAAGTTAAAGGAAGATACTTCGGATGGAGATTGGCTGGGTTGTGGGTTTGATTGTTTCATTCGTTGTTGGTACAGTTTTTACAGTGGACATTGTTCCGATGAATAAAAAGGTTGCCCGGAACAACAAAAATTGGAGCAATTTGAGGTGGAGGTGCCAAAATTCCGGGTGAGAAGATCAAAAGTGGAACAATGGGAAATGGGCTCCTGGATTCGGCCCCTCCGACTGTATGGTCTTTCAGTGATGGGAAAAGGCGTAGACGCAGTCATCTTTCTTCCCATCCTGCTCACCGTTGCTTCAGCCATGCCGTTACTATTTTTATAAAGGGGAATGCATATGTTGATGCCAAGGCTTTCAGCCGAAAAGAAAAGACAGATGATCCGGGACATACAGGAATTTTTCCTGGAAGAACGCGGTGAGGAAATCGGTGAAATTGCCGCCGAAGCCTGCTTTGAATTCATCAAGGACCGGCTTGGCCCCGTTTTCTATAACGAGGCTATCCGGGATGCAAGGGAAA
>DATBUB010000388.1:0-6403 GCA_036516555.1 Bacillaceae bacterium | reverse complement strand
GTCCCATTTCATCACCTTTATAAAAAGTGATTTCCGTAATCAGTCCAGGCTTTTTATCCGTCATTTCTACATCCCACTCGATTTCATGTTCTGCGACTTTCTCTCTAACTTTATCCAATTGATCATTCTCATTCATTGCCGCCACTTCAAATTCAAACATGCTCCCCATCTCCTTTAGATAATAGTTGTAAATCTTTTCAGCCGTGGCCAGTGTCATGTTTTCAATTGGTGTTTCTCCATTTTGGTACCGGTTAATCGTTCTAGCGTTGATGCCCAGATCCTTGGCGACTCGGTACGCGGTTTGATTTTTCAACACCCACCGCACACCTTCCAGCATGTCTTCGTATGCATTCATCGTATTGCCTCCTGCGTTTCTTTAGCTTAAATATAATATACCACAGTATAATATTATACGCAAGTATATTACTGAATAATGTTATCGACAATTACCGACAAAACAAAAAACCGCCTAAAAAGGCAGCTGCGAATCAAACTCATAAAATTTATCCTTGTGATATGTCTTGTGTATCTCCAGTACTCTCTCTGTCACATCTTCTTCATTAATTTTCACTGACACGATTTCCGTATCAAATCCAAACTTATCAATTACCTCTATACACGCCTGGTGAGCAATTACTGCCTTATCTTGTTTTTTTGACAGGTATACATCCCTGAAATGCATAGACTGCATGTCATTCATTAACAGGATCATTTTCACAATCGCTTTTATCCTCATTCACCCTCTCATACAAATCATCTACCTTTACCTTTAACAGGTCAGCCAGCATAAAAGCTTTATAAATCGGAATCGGCGTGTGACCAGTTTCATAATTCCTCAATTGACGATAATTCACTTCCAACTTTTTTGCAATGAATGACTTGCGTAATCCACTCTCTTCTATAAGTTTGCCGATATTTGATCGGAACATATCATCACCCTATTTTTTACTATTCCACACGCTTGTACATTGTCCTGCATGAAATAAATTTACATAAAACATGCAATATTATTGCATTACGCTCATACAGTGTATTAATCACTGTAAAGGAGAGTGGCAAAAATGAAATTAGAAGATGTTTTGCCGACAAAAATTACTGTGTGTGATCGCAACGGGAGAGTGACGGATACCATCAATAAAAAGGAAAAACTCATCAAGCTATTGGTTATGTTTGTAGATGAACGTTTTACGGATGATGAAATTAGGCCCCATTTTGATCAACTCGTTTCTGAGCTAGTCAACGAATACGGCTTACCAGAGGATATTGCTACCAAAGTTATTTTGGAAATATTGTCCGATCACATTGAAATTTTGAACGAAATGGAGCTGTGGAAAGTGAAGAAATTCATCCGATGGTACCGTGCTTACTGCGGAAGGTGTGGAAGGGAAACAGAACATTCAGGGGTCAAGTGCGAAAGGTGCGGTTCCTAATGGACATGGCCTCTTTTGGAATCGTCAGCATCGGGGCAGCAGGTGGAATGTTATTTTTGGTAGCAACGCTCGAAAAAGCTGGCATTAGCATCAACGGAGCTGCCATTACATTTCTGCTTGAACTTACAAAGTATGGTGGGATTTTATATATCCTGAAGGAGATGGCCAGAATCTTTACTTGAGTACATGGAGCGACAGAAAGGAGCGGAAATACGAAAGTAGTTCCAAATTTAAAGACATAAAAAATCACTAATACACAGCCATATAAAAAGAACGGACCTATACAGTGACGACTACACTTGAAGACAGAAGCAATGACATCGTCAGAGAAGGAGGGATTGAATGTTAGAGTGGCTGGTTTTACCCGCCGCGATCGGTGCGGCTGCCATGGTGCCGAGGAAGAGAAATGAAAAGCAAATTATTGAGCGGGTGTTCAAAAATCGGAGAATTTGCATTAAAAACGGTGAGCTTGAACAGTATCCCAAATTTAAGTCCAAAACGGTCAAAGATTCCCACACCACCTACTGCTTTACACTACCAGCCGGAATCCCATCTGAAATAATGGAGAGTCTGGAACCGGCATTTGCGGAAGCGTTAAACAGAGATATTGAATGGGAGTTTGACGGAATCTTGAAAATCAGAGTGTTTCATCATAAGCTGCCGGAGTCCTGGAATTATGACGAGAGTTTACTCCGTCCAAAAACATGGGAGGTTCCAGTCGGAAAGGATCAGCGCGGGGTATACTATCATGACTTTGACAAATATCCACACATGCTTGCCGGAGGTACTACACGTTTCGGAAAAACTGTTTTCCTAAAAAACATGTTCAATTCACTGCTGCTCAATCAGCCTGAAAACGTGGAGTTTTACATCTTGGACTTGAAAGGCGGCCTGGAGTTTTACAAATTCGCCGGGCTTCAACAGGTAAAGGGCATTGCATGTGACGTATACGAAGCAGCCGAGATGCTCAATGAGATTGTGGAGGGTATTAAGCAGCGGGAGGCAGAGTTTCGAGCTCACAGCCTCACCAATGTTGTGGACACCAATATAAAAAAGCGCACTTTTATCATCGTGGATGAAGGGGCAGAATTGGCGCCAGAGCTTATCCACAAAACCTACAGGCAGCACGCCCAATTTTGCCAGGCGGCCCTTGGAGAGATTGCCCGCATCTCTGGAGGTCTTGGCTATCGGCTCATATTTTGCACGCAGTACCCGACCAGGCAGGCGGTGCCAGCACAGGTCAAAATAAATATCGTAACCCGGGTGTCATTCTTGATTCCCGAGCAGGTAGGGAGTCGGGTCATCCTTGATGAAAATGGAGCGGAGGAACTGCCGGCCATTCCCGGAAGGTGCATATATAAAGTGGAAAAGAAGCGGATCCTGCAGGCTCCCTATATCACCGATAAGCAAATGTTTAAAATGATGGAGGAGTTTTTGAATGAAACAGGAAAGACTAGAAAGCCTGTTGATGACGATAGACCGCCTGAGAGCGACCACAGTCCGCCAGTTATCACACATTCATGATTTGGGCAGTTATCGAAACGCCTGCCGTATAGTTAATCAATTGGCTCCGTACACACATCAATTCCGGGAGCAGGAGAAGGTCATCTATTTGAACAAGGAAGGGAGGGCACTGATCGGTAGCACCAAGGAGGTAAAACGAACGCCATTGATCCAACACATGTTGCTTACCAATGAAGCATTTATACACTTCCAATGTCCTCTGGATTGGCGAACAGAATGCGTCCTGGAAGCGGAGGAAGAGCGGAAAGGATTAGTATTCAGTTTGGGTGCAACAGCCCTAAAACCAAAGATGAAGCAGGTCATAGCTGATGCTATTTTTACCAGAAACGGCTATGTGCACATTGTAGAGATAGATAACACACGGCATATGCAAGACAACTTCAAGAAGATAAACGCTTATAGAGAGATGTGGAAGGCCATCCACACGAAGTACCAGTTGCAGCCTATTTTATACTTCTTCACAACAACGGAAGACCGCAAACGGAAACTGGCGGCCGCAGGCAAAGGGACACGCATGGAAGTTAAAACGTTTGAGGAATTAAAATAGAGACAGGGCAATTCAAGTCCTGTCTTTTATGGTATTATATAGAAAAAGTTCAAGGGGGATATTGGTGAAGAGGTTTGCGGGTTTGATGCTAGTTATTTTTATAGTTTTGACTGGGTGTGGGAATAAAGTACACAAAAACATAGGTCAAGAAATGGCCGATGATACTGAGCAAATCATTAGTATCTTTGAAAAAAACATAAAAGATAACAGCGATCTTTCGGAACGGGATAAGAAAGTATTCGAGGAATATAAAATTAAATATGGGGCAATGTCCAAGGAACCAGACTCATCCTCATTAAAACTTACTGAAGAAGAAAATAGGCTTTACATTTTAACCAGAAATATGATTGATATGTATGATTTTTATACCACACTTAAAAGTGATCATGAAAAATTTGACAACATGAAGGAAAGCATCAGAACTGTAATCAAGACTGGGGAAATATAAAAAAGGAGAGCCGAATACCCTCCTTTTTACACATAAAATCATTTTACACAAATTTTACACAACGAACCACTAAACCAATGTAATATCAACGGTTATCCCTCTACATTATACGTCTGACGAGGGCGTTCCTAAGAGAAATCCGCTTTGTTCCAAACGCATTGATGCGAATGGGGCGAAGCGGTTTTTTTATTTTTTGATGAAGGGCGTTTTAGTAATTTGAAGGGCGGTTCCGTATTTGAGGAAGGAAAGTTTCAATATCTATGAAGGTTCCGCAATCCCGTAGTAAGTTCCGCAATTATGGTACGGCTTTCTGCAATTCATTTCCGGCTTTCCGCAATTGTGGTACTAACTTCCGCAATCGAGAAAAGTTCCGCAATCCAGCCCGTAAGTTCCGCAATTAAGGCATGACCTTCCGCAATTCGATGCCGAAGTTCCGCAATTCAAGTCCAAACTTCCGCAATCGAGAAAGGTTCCGCAATTCCGTCCTTAAGTTCCGCAATTAAGGCATGCACTTCCGCAATTCAATGCCGAAGTTCCGCAATTCAAGTCCAAACTTCAGCAATCGAGAAAAGTTCCGCAATCCAGCCCGTAAGTTCCGCAATTATGGTACGGCCTTCCGCAATTCGTTGCCGAAGTTCCGCAATTCAAGTCCAAACCTCCGCAATCGAGAAAAGTTCCGCAATTCGATGCCGAAGTTCCGCAATCAAAGTCCGAACTTCCGCAATCCAAGTCCAAACTTCCGCAATCAAAAAATATACCGAAATCCTGACCACTCCATCGCCATCCCCACAACTGATGCTTCGGCTGCCCCATAAAATTTACCGTGATTCTGATATACCCGAACAAAGAAATAGTGTAAAATGACGGAAAGGGGGAGTAGACGATGAAAATGGAAGCGGGTCTTTGGCAACAACAGACATTGAGCCTGACGATGACTCAGGAATTGCAGCAGGCGATCGCCATCCTTCAATATTCAGCACAGGAATTGACATCTTTTCTTGAAATGAAGGCGATGGAGAACCCACTCATCCAGCTTGAAACTCCCATTATCAAGGCGATCGACCCACGCTATGACCGAGTGAGGAAGCGCAAAACAGCCATAGCAGAGCCAGACGAGAAGAAATGGCTGGAACAAATAGCGGAATCGGGCGGTACACTTGCCGACCATTTATTTTCTCAGCTTGGTATGAAAGCGCTGTCTAAACCATATAGAAGATTGGCCGAACAGTTTATTTATAATTTGGACCGAAACGGTTATCTGACCATCACGGTGGAAGAGGCAGCCGCTAACTGCGGGGTCTCAGAAGGTGAAGCGGAGGAATGCCTCAGGATGATTCAAAGTCTGGATCCTCCTGGGGCAGCGGCTCGTTCCCTGCAGGAATGCCTCTTATTGCAAGCTCAGAGGAACAGTGAAACTCCGGCGATCGTGACGGCCATCCTGAGAGATCATTTTAACGATTTTGCCGAAAAGAAGTGGAAGCCGATCAGCACCAAGCTTTCAGTAAGTTTAACCGACATCCAGGAAGCGGCTGATTTCATCAAAACATTTGAGCCGCGTCCGGGTTCGCATTACGATGACGCCAGGCCGGAATACGTCATCCCGGATTTGATCCTGTACAAGGATGGAGGTAAGCTTGAATTGCAGCTGTTTGAAAAACATCTGCCTTCCGTTCGGTATCAGTCCGATTATTATTCTCAAATGGCAAGCCGGGCAGACCAGCAAGTCAAGCAATTTTTAAACGAAAAAAGACAGGATTACCGCTGGATTATGCGCAGCCTTGAGCAGAGGAAAACAACACTGCTAAAAGTGGGCATGGCTATTCTTGAAGCACAGCAGGATTTTTTCCTGAAAGGGCCGCACTTTCTGAGACCGCTGACGATGAAGGACGTGGCTATGCAGGTGGGGGTACATGAATCCACCGTCAGCAGGGCCATAAGGGGGAAGTTTATTCAGACACCCTGCGGAATGTATGAATTAAAAATCTTCTTTTCCCAGGCATTGCAGGGTGCGGAAAGCGGAGAAGGGGAAACGGCTTCCGCCAGCCAGGCAAAAGCCATGATTTCCGAGATGATTGAAGGAGAAGATAAACGGAAGCCGCTGTCGGACCAGCAGCTTGCCGCCATGCTGAAAGAAAAAGGCATGGCCTTATCACGCAGGACCGTTGCCAAATATCGGGAACAACTGCGCATTCCGTCATCATCTAAACGAAAACGCTACGAATGAGGATGGGTTCAGGTGAGATTGACATTTTATACACGGACTCAATGCCCGCTTTGCGAAGACGCAAAGCTGGTCTTGAAGAGCCTTCAGCGGGAATACCCCTTCGAAGTGGAAGAAGTGGACATCAGCCGAAGCGATAAGCTGACTGAAGAATATGGGCTGATGATTCCGGTTGTGAAAATGGAAGGGAAGATGATCCAATACGGTTTGATCGACCCTGTCACAATAGAAGA
>DATBUB010000387.1:0-4188 GCA_036516555.1 Bacillaceae bacterium | reverse complement strand
ATCTCCACTAACGACGCGCTTGGTTTGAATGGCATGAACCTGATGCGGCTGATGTCAGCCAAAAACATATATTTTATCCCTTTTGGCCAGGATGACCCAGAAAAAAAACCGACATCCATGGTTGCCAGGATGCCCCTCCTTATTGCATCAGTAGAAGCCGCCATGGAGGGAAGACAGCTTCAGCCTGTTATAGTAGAAAGGTTCAGGGACGGCGGCTGAGATGGATTTGATGAAACTTTCAGCCAAATATAGTGTCGATACTTGCCAATGATGTGATAGAATAATAAATATTAAGCCTATAACAAGGAAAATATAAAATTATCATATCGCAGTGTGAGTGGAAGGGGAATCTTGAATGTCCGAACAAACGGGTTATCATGTCGCTGTCATGGGCGCTACTGGAGCGGTGGGACAGCAAATGCTGAAAACATTGGAGAAAAGGAACTTTCCAATACGGAAATTGACTTTACTATCTTCGGCGCGTTCGGCCGGAACAAAGATTGCGTTCAAAGGACAGGAACTGACAGTGAAGGAAGCGGTGCCTGAAGCTTTTGAAGGAGTGGAGATTGCCCTGTTCAGTGCGGGCGGAAGCATATCCCAAAAATTTGCCCATGAAGCAGTCAAGCGTGGAGCTGTAGTGATAGATAATACAAGTGCCTTCAGGATGGATCCCGAAGTTCCTCTTGTTGTGCCGGAAGTTAATGAAGAGGCGATCAGAAAACATAATGGCATCATAGCAAATCCAAACTGTTCCACCATTCAGATGGTGGCGGCGCTTGAGCCGATCAGAAAAGCATTCGGATTGTCGAAGGTCGTTGTGTCCACGTATCAAGCGGTTTCCGGAGCAGGCGCAGCAGCCATACAGGAAATGAAAGATCAATCGAAAGCCATCCTTGATGAGAGGGATTTTACACCAAACATCCTTCCGGTAGGAAGTGCTGAGAAAAAATATCAAATCGCTTTTAATGCTGTTCCTCAAATCGATCAATTTGCTGATAATGGCTATACACTCGAAGAAATGAAAATGATCAATGAAACGAAAAAAATCATGGAAATGCCCGGACTGAAAGTGGCTGCAACGTGTGTGAGGCTGCCGGTCGAAACGGGGCATTCTGAATCGGTCTACATTGAAGTGGAAGAGAGCCATGTTTCTGTTGAGGATATCCGCAGAGGACTTGAAGATGCACCTGGAATCTCCCTTCAGGACCAGCCGGAGGAACAGGTATACCCGATGCCTGCCATGGCTGCCGGACAGGATGATGTCTTTGTTGGCCGTATACGCAAAGACCTGGATGAACAAACAGGCTTCCATATGTGGATTGTCTCCGATAACCTGCTGAAAGGTGCAGCACTAAACTCTGTACAAATTGCAGAAAGCCTGGTTAAATTGGGTTTGGTAAACGGCTAATGGAAGACCGGGGTGATAACATGAAAGTCATCGTTCAAAAATTTGGCGGAACTTCTGTCCAAAACAGTGAAACTAGAAAGCATGCAATGGAACATATCAAACATGCCATCGAGGATGGCTACAAGGTGGTCGTTGTCGTATCCGCCATGGGAAGAAAAGGAGACCCGTATGCGACTGACACCCTTCTTTCCCTTGTCGGTGGCCCGCATGCACTCCTGTCAAAAAGAGAGCAGGATCTGCTCTTATCATGCGGAGAGACAATATCCAGCGTAGTTTTTTCACAGATGCTCCTTGCTGAGGGCATCCGTGCCGCAGCCATGACTGGAGCGCAGGCTGGGTTTTTGACCAATCATGAACATACGAATGCAAAAATTGTCGAGATGAAATGTGACCGCCTCATTCGGGAGCTATCCTCACATGATGCCATCGTGGTGGCCGGCTTCCAGGGCGCGGCCAAAAATGGGGACATCACCACCATTGGCCGCGGAGGAAGCGATACCTCTGCAGCTGCTCTTGGCGCAGCACTGAACGCGGAATGGATCGATATCTTTACGGACGTGGAGGGAATGATGACCGCTGACCCACGGATTGTGGAAAAAGCGCGTCCGCTCTCAGTTGTGACCTATAATGAGGTGTGCAACATGGCATACCAGGGGGCAAAAGTCATCCATCCGAGGGCAGTCGAAATTGCGATGCAGGCAAAAATACCTCTCCGGATCCGCTCGACATACAGCAACGCACCCGGCACACTTGTGACTACGATGAACAAACCGGAAAGAGGGCCGGATGTAAGGGAGCGGCTTGTCACCGGAATCGCGTACGTTGCCAATGTTTCTCAAATAAAGGTCACTGCCAAAGAAGGGCAGTATGATCTTCAGTCACAGGTTTTCAAAGCTATGGCAAACGAGCATATAAGCGTGGACTTTATCAATATTTCTCCGAACGGGGTTGTATACACTGTTACCGAGGATATGATCGAACGTGCTGTAAGGGCGCTGACCGACCTTGGCTATGACCCTGAGATTGAAAGAAACTGTGCAAAGGTATCGGTTGTGGGGGCAGGAATTGCGGGCGTGCCTGGAGTAACTTCCAAAATTGTAACAGCCCTGGCAGAAAGGGAGATTCGAATCCTTCAATCAGCTGACAGCCATACGACCATTTGGGTGCTGGTGGAAGGGAAAGACCTGGTCAATGCCGTCAATGCGCTTCATGATGTTTTTGAACTGGGTGTAGATAAATTTCAATACGAATTAAATGATTGAGGTGTGGTGTAATGGTTCATTTTGGCCGAGTGTCAACAGCAATGGTTACGCCGTTTGACAAAAGAGGAAATATAGATTTTGCCAAGACGACAAAACTGGTCAACCATCTGATCAGTCAAGGAACGGATTCACTTGTCGTAGCTGGCACAACCGGCGAATCGCCCACGTTGTCGACAGAAGAGAAGCTGGCATTGTTCGGGCATGTCGTGAAAGCGGCTGATGGACGTATTCCTGTCATTGCCGGGACAGGCGGCAACAATACGTATGCTTCCATAGAACTTACAAAGAAGGCGGAAGAAACAGGTGTAGACGCAATTATGCTTGTCGCTCCGTATTACAATAAGCCGAACCAGGCCGGCTTATACCGTCATTTTGAGGCCATTTCCCTGGCCACTTCGCTTCCTGTCATGATTTATAACATTCCTGGACGGTCCTCTGTGAATATTTTGCCTGAAACGGTGATTGAGCTTTCCAAAATCGACAATATAGTCGCCGTGAAGGAAGCTAGCGGAGACTTGGACGCCATGGCTGAGATCATTGCCCGGACAGATGACGATTTTCTCCTTTACAGCGGAGATGACGGCTTGACACTTCCGGTCCTGTCCATCGGCGGTGAGGGAGTGGTTTCTGTGGCAAGCCATGTGGTGGGCCTTGATATGCAAAACATGGTACAGCTGTTCCTTGATGGCAACCATAAAGAGGCTGCACTCATCCATCAGCGGCTCCTTCCTCTCATGAGGGGCTTATTCCACGCACCTAGTCCCGGACCGGTCAAAACGGCCCTCCAGATGACTGGGCTGGATGTCGGATCAGTAAGGCTTCCCCTTGTGCCTTTAACAGAGACGGAAAGAGCGGCATTGGCTGCTCTGCTGGAAACATGCAAATAAATAAATTAGGTTGAAAAAGGACCTCCCCTGATAGCCTTGTGCACGAGGGGGCGGTCTTTTTTGTTGTTATTATTTGAACAGGGATTTCCCAATCAAGTATAATGGGACTAACTGATGAAGATCGGGAATACGACAACATAGGAGGAAAACGGATTTGGCGAAAGTAAAAAATGAAATCATAAGGATCATCCCTCTTGGCGGTGTGGGTGAAATCGGCAAGAACATGTATGTAATTGAGGTCGATGACGAAATATTTGTCATTGATGCCGGCCTCATGTTCCCCGAAAACGAAATGCTGGGAATCGATATCGTCATCCCGGATATTTCATATCTTGAAGAACAAAAGGACCGGATAAAAGGGATATTTCTTACACATGGGCATGAAGATGCCATCGGGGCACTGCCATATGTACTTAGAAAAATCAAGGCTCCCGTATACGGAACGAAGCTGACCATTGCACTCGCGAGGGAAAAAATGCGGGAGCTTGGAGTCAAGCAGGATGTCCAGTTCCAGACCATCAAATCCAATTCAAAGCTGAGATTTGAAGGGGTGGATGTGACATTCTTCCACACAACTCACAGCATCCCGGATTCTGTGGGAATCTGCATTCATACATCAGAAGGAAGAATC
>DATBUB010000386.1:0-19315 GCA_036516555.1 Bacillaceae bacterium | reverse complement strand
GAGATGAATGCCATCATTCAATGTGCTAAATTCGGAGTCCCGACAGAGAATGCAGAAATATATGTGACCCATTTTCCTTGCCTCCAGTGCTGTAAAGGGATTATACAGGCGGGTATAAAAGCCGTTTATTATGCCATGGATTATAAAAATCATCCTCATGCTCTGGAGTTGTTTGAACAGGCAGGAGTTAAATTGGAACAGGTGCCTGTGGACAGAGAAATTTTCCTGGCGTTTGCAAATAATAATGACTGAAAAGGGTTGCGATAAAAAAACGGAGGGTACATCTTCCCTCCGTATTACTTAAGACAGGAGGCAGGAGTTGTCAGGCAAATGGTTGTATATTGCCCTGTCCGGAATGGCGGGGGTGCTGGCTGCCTTGGAAAGCCATGTCATTGTCTACTTTGTTTTTGTATGTTTGGCATGGAAATTATACCGGGAGAAGGATATGCGGCTCCTATTGCTGGCCATCATGGTTTTTGTCATGCTTCTGCTGGCCGCCTCCATAAAAAACCAATCTATGTCAACCATCTATCCTCAGGGGAAGGCCGACATTCTGATCCACTTTAAGGAATACCCCAAAATAGACGGAAATCGGCTCCAGTCGATCGTCGAAACCAATGCAAATGAAAAGCTGCAGCTGATGTATACCATCCGCTCTGAAGAAGAAAAAGCTCTATTGATGGAGCGCCTTAGGGCCGGGTCATCCTGCAGGCTGGCGGGAAATCTCACTCTCCCTGATGTAAACCGCAATGAGAATGCCTTTAACTACCGGGCTTATTTATTTAGGCAAAACATACACTGGATATTCGAGCCGGACAGTATACCGAGTCATGTATGCCAGGATTACCCGGCGCTTGTTGAAAAACTTAAAAATATCCGGGCATCCGGAATCAAAAAAGTACAGGAAAGTTTCCCCTCTGAATTGGTGCCATATGCCAATGCCTTGCTGTTTGGCGACCGGACTGATTTTGCCGAGGAAGCGTACGAATCCTATAAAAGGCTCGGCGTGGTACATCTTCTGGCCATTTCAGGACTTCATGTGGGACTTATTGCCGGCGCAATCCGCTTCCTGCTGCTCCGCTTCGGGTTGACAAGGGAATCAGCCTATTGGCTATTGGCTTCCTTCCTTCCTGCATATGCTGTAATAAGCGGGGGAAATCCCCCGGTGGTCAGAGCAGTGATCATGGCGCTGCTGCTGTTTTCTGCACAACAGTGGAGATGGCCCGTTAAAGCTCTTGATGCCATTTCGGCAAGTTTCATCCTCTTCTTGTTTTATGATCCATTTGTGATCTACCATGCAGGCTTCCAGCTATCTTACGCTGTCAGTTTCAGCCTGATATTATCATCCCCCCGTCTGCTTGCAAACCAAACATCGTATCTGGCTCTCATGTGGAAAATCTCCATCATTTCCCTGCTTGCCTCACTCCCCATCCTTGCTTGCCATTTCTATGAGTTCTCTGTTGCATCGCTTGTGGCTAATATGGTGTTTGTCCCTTTTTATACATGTGTGGTTCTTCCATCCGTATTTCTTCTGCTGTTTCTGCTTTTTCTTCATCCGCCGCTTTTCAGCCTTTGTTCCAAATGGTTGAATGCATTGATTCTTCTCTCAGAGAAAGGGGCTGCCCTTGCTGCTGGGCAAAATGGGTCCGTTCTCACAACAGGGAAACCAATGGCCATCAGTTTGACGGGGATGGTTTTAGCTGCGATGTTTTTTCTCGTTGCAAGTGAAAAAGGAAAAGGAATCGTATATGCCGCTTTGCCCCTTATTTTGGTCCTGGGTTGGCACATGGCGGCAGTAAAATATTCGTCGAAGGGGGAAGTTGTTTTTATTGACGTAGGGCAGGGAGACAGCATCCTGATAAAGCTTCCATACGGCCGCGGCAATTATTTGATCGACACTGGCGGAAGGCTGGATTTCGATGTGCCGGAATGGCAGCAGAGGAGGAAATCTTTTTTGGTGGGGAGGGATATCGTTGTCCCGCTGTTAAAAAGCAAAGGAATCACGGAGCTGGATGCATTGATCCTGACACATAGCGATGCCGACCATATGGGTGCTGCAGGTGAATTATTGGGCAAACTCTCCATAAAGGAAATCCATATCAGCCCGCGTTCATGGGAAAAGCCAATCATGGCCTCATTTGCAGAAGAAGCTGGGCATAGGGGCATTCAGTTGCTGGAAGCAAGGGCAGGAAATGGCTGGCAAAACAAGTCGGGAAATTTCCAGTACATTTACCCATTCGATGATACGTATGAAGGAAATAACGACTCACTTGTATTGTATGCTGTTTTTGGCGGCTTATCATGGCTGTTCACCGGTGATCTTGAGAAAGAGGGAGAAGAGGAGTTGGCTTCTCACTCCGGCAGCATCCGCGCGGATGTCCTGAAGGCTGGACACCACGGGAGCCGGACCTCCACGTCCCCTCCTTTTGCCGATAAGGTAAATCCGGTGGTTGCGGTCATTTCAGCCGGAAAAAACAATCGGTACGGACATCCGCACCCTGAGGTGATTGAAACACTGGAAAGGAAGGGAGCGGCAATTTACAGGACGGATGAAGACGGAGCCGTACATTATGAGTTTGTTCGCGGAAGGGGAACCTTTAGGAGCATTCTGCAATATGATGAAGAAAAGCACATTCAAAACAAATAAAGGAAAGGAGCCTGCCAAAGCAAGCTCCTTTCCAAGGTGTAAACTTATTTACCGAGCAGTTGGATGACTGTTCCGATCACGAATATTGCTGCAAAGAATACGAATGAAACAGCAAACCCTACACCAGAATCAACAGCATCGTTTCGCTTTGACTGTACATTTTGTTCGAATTCGTTCACGACTACCCCTCCTATTTCCACTCTAGTATAGAGGAACTGCAAGAAAAAATCCACTTTTCCTTTACCACTGCTGACAAGACTTGACACCCATACTTTTACCGCATACGGCCAAACTATTTGTACAGCACGTTAACCGCTTCAGGGATAAGTATCCTAGGCCTTATTCCGAAGTGTTCATCATAGATTGAGGGGGCTTTCCTCTGCATGGCGGAAGTCAGCCCCCTTTGCCACTTGTCAAAATTGCCATGCTTCCTTACGATAGAAACAGAACGTTTAACAGAGAGTAGGGCATGCAAATGAATGCGTGGAAAAAAATCGAGCAAAAGCAATTCTCTCCTTTGTACTTATTATATGGAACAGAGAGCTATATAATCAATGAGACGAAGCAAAAATTAGTGGCGAATGTGTTAACGGAAGATGATACGGATTTTAACCTTTCTGTGTATGATTTGGAAGAAACCCCGGTTGAGCTGGCGATTGAGGACGCTGAGACATTTCCTTTTACCGGCGGCACAAAATTGGTCATATTGAATAATCCACTTTTTTTGACCGGGGATAAAACAAAGGACAAAACGGAGCATAATGTAAAAAAACTGGAACAGTACATAGAAGATCCTTCCCCGTATACCATCCTGGTTTTATCGGGGCCATATGAAAAGCTTGATGAACGGAAAAAGCTGACCAAGCTCCTGAAAAGTAAGGCACAGGTGATAGAGGCCAAAAAGCTGAGTGAAGGGGAACTCAAAATCTGGGTACGGGAGCAAGCAGCGCTTAGCGGTGTACAAATTGACGAAAGGGCCATTGATGAACTTCTGGGCATTGCCGGCACAGATCTGGCAAGACTGGCCCAGGAATTGGAAAAGCTCTCCTTGTATGCAGCTGAAACGAACAGGATCGATGTGGCATCTGTCCACCTTTTGACATCAAGGTCTCTTGAACAGAACGTGTTTGGGCTGGTGGAAAAGGTGGTGGCAAGAAATATTGATGATGCCCTGAGGATTTATTATGATCTGCTTAAACAGAACGAAGAACCGATTAAAATTCTTTCCGTTTTGGCGGGGCAGTTCCGGCTTATCTACCAGGTCAAAGAATCTCTCAGGAGAGGGTATGGACAGCAGCAAATTGCCGGGATGCTGAAGGTCCACCCGTTCCGGGTCAAATTGGCTGCTGGCCAGGCTCCTTCTTTTACTGAGCAGGAGCTGTGCGAAATCATTCGCCTGCTTGCTGAAGGGGATATGCAGATGAAAGGCGGAGGGCTGGCAAAAGAAGTGGTAATCGAACTGTTTTTGTTCAGGCTAAACAGCCTGGCATCAAGGGCAAAATAAAAAAACGGCCGGTGGGCCGTTTTTTATTATTCCGCTTTGCTCAATTTCTTGGCAAGGCGTGCTTTTTGGCGGTTAGCCGTATTCTTGTGAATGAGTCCTTTAGTAGCGGCTTTATCCAAGTGCTTCACTGCATTTTTGAAAAGTTCGTTTGCATTTTCCTCTTTTTGGTCAACAGCAGTTTCAAATTTCTTTACAGCTGTGCGCATAGCGGATTTTGCAGCAGTGTTTTGCGCATTTTTTTCTTCATTGATTTTTACGCGTTTGATTGCAGATTTGATGTTTGGCATTGCGTTCACCTCCTGACAAGTATCGAGGTTTTATTTTCACTCGACTTTCCCCATTCATTAACAGTAAGAACAAGAGATATTCTACCAAACAGAAGGCATTAATGCAATATAAATTAAGCAAAATGGATAAGCTGAATGAAAACGGAAGAGTCCGGAAAGAATGGAACCATACATAAGGATTAAAGAGGAGGGCTGCTGGATGCAAAATAAAGAATTGGATTTAAGCAGATATGCCGTCAGGACTGATCTGGCTTCAGAAGCGTATGAAATGGCAATGGATCAAGCGAAAGAAAGTCTAGGGTCAGAAAAACGAGAAGTGGAGGGAGTGATTGTTCAGGAGAGGATGTCAGGTGACATCAAAATTACCTCCGTGACAATCAAACCCGATGGGGCAGATACAATTGGAAAAAAGGCTGGAAACTATTTGACCATAGAGGTACAGGGAATCCGTAACCAGGACACTGTACTTCAGCAGCAGGTGCAGGAAACATTTTCGGAGGAATTCAGCGGTTTTCTGGAACGGCTGGGGATTCCGAAGTCGGCCAGCTGTTTGATCGTCGGTCTGGGAAACTGGAACGTTACTCCTGATTCCCTTGGCCCTCTAGTATGTGAAAATTTAGTCATCACCAGGCATTTGTACGAGCTTCAGCCTGAAAACGTAGATGAAGGGTATCGGCCTGTAAGCGCCCTCGCCCCTGGTGTGATGGGACTTACCGGAATCGAAACAAGCGACATCATCTTTGGCGTGTCCGATCAGTCCAAACCTGACTTTATCATAGCCATAGATGCACTTGCTGCACGATCGATAGAAAGGGTGAACGCCACCATTCAGATATCCGACACAGGCATTCATCCAGGGTCTGGCGTTGGTAACAAACGCAAAGAGCTGAGCAAGGAAACACTCGGGGTTCCTGTAATATCAATCGGGGTGCCGACGGTGGTGGATGCAGTCACCATAACGAGCGACACAATAGACTTTATACTGAAGCATTTTGGCCGCGAAATGAGGGAATCTGGACGTCCATCCCGATCACTGGCACCAGCTGGTCTGACGTTTGGGGAAAAACGGAAATTGTCGGAGGATGATTTGCCGGAGGAACCTCAAAGACAGGCTTTTTTGGGAATGATCGGGACATTGGAAGAAGAGGAAAAACGCAGGCTGATACAAGAAGTTTTGGCGCCTCTCGGCCATAATCTCATGGTGACCCCAAAAGAAGTGGATGTATTTATAGAAGATATGGCGAATCTTCTCGCTTCAGGTCTGAATGCGGCCCTTCACTCAGCCATTGACCGTGAGGATGCAGGTTTCAAAACTAGGTAACAAATGAAAGGGTTCTATCAATCCTGCTGTCTTCATATTCATATAAAAAGTAGAGTCCGGAGGTGGCCGGTTTGATGCGTTTCATGTTTAAATGCCTTGTCCTGGTGTTTGTCTTGTTTGCAGGCATCCTGATGGGCATGCAGAAAGCAAACGAGGGAATGCTTGGAATGAAAGGCTATCAGGACGGCAGCTTTCAGGCTCCGGTTCATCTTAAAGAGGCAGAGGAAGGGCAATTGGAAGCGGCTCTTCTCGGCAATGACATCCCCGTTGATGACCTGGCGGAGAAAAAAAGGAAGCTGGAAGAGCTGGAATCATATAACTTTTTTTCTTCGTTGGGAAAAGGGTTGGCCGAAACGGTTACAGCTGCAGCCCATTCCGTATTTGATTTTCTTTCCTCGTTCCTGTAAGCGCATCTTTGGGTGGCATACCCAAAGATGCGCTTTTCGTTGCCCATTGAACCATCGGCTGATATAATTTATCCTAGTGTACATGCGCCGACTAACAGGAGTGAAAACAATGAATCATGAGGAACGTTTAGCGAGACAGAAAAAGATACGGAACTTTTCAATCATTGCCCATATCGACCATGGGAAATCCACGCTGGCGGACAGGATTTTGGAAAAAACGAAAGCTTTGTCTTCCAGGGAAATGAAAAATCAGCTTCTCGATTCCATGGATTTGGAAAGGGAACGCGGGATCACCATTAAATTAAATGCCGTTCAATTAAAATACCGTGCCAAAGACGGAGAAGAATATATATTTCATTTAATTGATACACCTGGACACGTAGACTTTACGTATGAAGTATCCAGAAGCCTTGCAGCCTGTGAAGGGGCCATCCTTGTGGTGGATGCCGCGCAGGGGATCGAAGCACAGACATTGGCAAACGTGTATCTGGCATTGGACAATGATTTGGAAATTTTGCCTGTCATCAATAAAATCGATCTGCCTGCAGCCGACCCTGAGCGTGTAAGGCAGGAAATTGAGGACGTCATCGGCCTTGATGCTTCTGAAGCTGTTTTGGCTTCAGCCAAAGCAGGCATTGGGATTGAAGACATTTTGGAGCAAGTCGTCGAGAGGGTGCCGGCTCCGGAGGGAGACCCATCCGGGCCTCTCAAAGCGTTGATCTTTGACTCTATTTACGATGCTTACCGCGGAGTTGTGGCCTATATCCGGGTTGTGGAAGGGTCCGTAAAAGTCGGCGATAAAATCAGGATGATGGCAACCGGGAAAGAATTTGAAGTGACCGAAGTGGGAGTGCATGCACCAAAGCCAGTTGCTGTGGCTGAACTCAACGTAGGGGATGTCGGCTTTTTGTCCGCTTCAATCAAAAATGTAGCAGACACACGTGTGGGCGACACCATCACAGGCGTCAAAAACCCTGCTCCAGAACCGCTTCCGGGATACCGGAAACTTAATCCCATGGTATTTTGCGGTCTCTACCCGATTGACTCCGCGAAGTTCAATGATTTGAGGGAAGCCCTTGAAAAGCTGGAGCTGAATGATTCTGCCCTCCAGTATGAGCCGGAAACATCACAGGCGCTAGGATTCGGTTTCCGCTGCGGATTCCTTGGACTGCTTCATATGGAAATCATTCAGGAGCGGATTGAAAGGGAATTTAAGATCGATCTGATCACTACTGCACCAAGCGTCATCTATAAGGTGGTCATGACCGATGGAACGGAATTGAATGTAGACAACCCATCCAATATGCCGGATCCGCAGAAAATCGAAAGAGTGGAAGAGCCGTATGTCAAAGCATCCATGATGGTGCCAAATGATTATGTCGGAGCGGTCATGGAGCTTTCGCAGAACAAACGCGGTAACTTTATCGATATGCAGTATATGGATGATATAAGGGTTAATGTGGTTTATGAAATTCCATTGGCCGAAATCGTGTACGACTTTTTTGACCATTTGAAATCCAGCACAAAGGGATACGCCTCTTTTGACTATGAGCTGATCGGCTATAAGCCATCCAGCCTGGTCAAAATGGACATTCTCCTGAACGCAGAAAAAGTGGATGCACTCAGTTTTATCGTACACCGTGATTTTGCCTATGAGCGTGGAAAAATCATTGTTGAGAAACTAAAGGAAATCATTCCGCGCCAGCAGTTTGAAGTGCCTGTCCAAGCAGCGGTGGGACAAAAAATTGTGGCAAGATCCACTATAAAAGCAATAAGGAAAAACGTACTCGCCAAATGCTACGGCGGGGATATTTCCAGAAAGAGAAAGCTCCTGGAGAAACAAAAAGAAGGTAAAAAGCGGATGAAACAAGTCGGATCTGTTGAAGTGCCTCAGGAAGCTTTCATGGCTGTTTTGAAAATGGACGATGCCGGAAAAAACAGTTCTAAATAAGCAGAGCAAGACATTGGATGGGGAGGGCAGGCCTGATGCAGCATCAAGCCTGACTTCCCTTTTTGTTCTGGGAGACATACTAATGAAGGTTGTGACCTACACATGAAAGCAGCATATATCCATATTCCGTTCTGTGAACATATTTGCCATTACTGCGATTTTAATAAGGTTTTTTTGAAAGGACAGCCTGTCGATGAGTACATCAGTCTCCTGATCAGGGAAATGGAGCTTCGGCTCGAGGAGCATCATATAGCCAAAATGGACACCATTTTTGTTGGCGGAGGGACGCCTACTTCCCTGAATGAAAGCCAGCTCGACAAACTATGCAGCGGCATTCGCCGCCATTTGCCCTTTTCAGGGGGGGAATTCACCTTTGAAGCCAATCCTGGTGACATGACCGCCGGCCAGCTGAAGGTGCTTGCGAATTACGGGGTTAACAGGCTGAGCTTCGGCGTTCAGTCGTTCAATGATGAATTGCTTGCAGCCATCGGTAGGACCCACCGGGCCGGGGATGTATATAAATCCATACAGCTTGCCCAGGATGCGGGATTTTTGAATATCAGTATTGACCTGATTTATTCCTTGCCGGGCCAGACGCTTGATGACTTTAAATCGACTCTCCAAAAAGCACTGGATCTGCAGCTGCCCCACTATTCGGGGTATTCGCTGATTGTGGAGCCCAAAACGGTCTTTTATAATCTGATGAGAAAAGGCAGGCTTCAGCTGCCTGGCCAGGATACAGAAGCCCTCATGTATGAATTGCTTATGGAAGAAATGGCTAAAAAGGGTCTCGTGCAGTATGAAATCAGCAATTTTTCTGCGCCGGGCATGGAAAGCAGGCATAACCTTGTGTACTGGAACAATGAAGAATATTTCGGTTTTGGTGCAGGAGCACACGGCTATGTCAACCGGACGCGATACTCCAATGCTGGTCCGCTCAAAAAATACATGGAACCTCTAAGAGGAGATCAATTGCCCACCTTTGACAGCCATGAAGTGACGCAAAAAGAGAGAATGGAAGAAGAGATGTTTCTCGGATTAAGGAAAACAGCCGGTGTCAGCATCCCGCTTTTCGAGGATAAATATGGAATGCATCCTATGGAGGTTTTTCCAACTTCCATCAAGGAAATGGAACAAAAGGAATTGCTTGAGACTGAGAACGGGCGAATCAGGCTTACGAAGAAAGGCCGCTTCCTCGGCAATGAAGTGTTCCAGTCCTTTCTGATATAGCTGGAGCCCTTGCAAACATGTTCAAAACCGTTGACATCAACTTCTCATTTTGATACTTTAATGTTAGATTTAGCACTCGTAATACAAGAGTGCTAACAGAGGTGATAAATGGTGTTAACAGACCGCCAGCTTCTTATATTGCAAGTAATCATAGATGACTTTATTCGATCTGCCCAGCCTGTAGGATCCCGCAGCCTTTCCAAAAAAAGCGAGATACCGCTCAGTTCAGCGACCATCCGAAATGAAATGGCAGATCTGGAGGAAGCCGGCTTCATAGAAAAGACCCATTCCTCTTCGGGAAGGGTCCCATCAGAAAAAGGCTACCGGTATTATGTGGATCATTTGCTGTCGCCTGAAACACTTGAAAGTGATGACATTACGAAAATCCACTCCATCTTTGCCGACCGGATTGTCGAACTGGAGAACCTCGCTCAGAAATCAGCCATGATTTTGTCTGAGCTCACCAATTATACGGCGATTCTCCTCGGTCCTGCGGTAAAGGAAAATAAGCTGAGGAAAATCCAGATTGTCCCCCTGAATGAAGAAACGGCTGTTGCCATCATTATCACAGACACCGGGCATGTGGAGAACAGGATGTTCACCTTGCCGGAAAGGACTTCACCAGGGGACATTGAAAAGCTGGTCAATATATTAAATATGAAGCTGTATGGGGTTCCCATAACAGAGCTGAGGGATCGAATCCATAAAGAAGTGACCGATTTGATCAGGCAAAATATCGTCAATTATGACTCCATGCTCAAAATGATTGTCGATACCGTGGACGTGCCAACCAACGAGAAAATATTTTTTGGCGGTAAAATGAATATGCTGAACCAGCCGGAATTCCATAACATCCAAAAAATCAGGTCTCTGATGGACATGATTGACAAGGAACAGGGAATATACGAATTGTTCAGGCATATTCCTGCCGGAATCCATGTGAAAATCGGAAAGGAAAATGAAATTTCCGCGATGGAGGATTGCAGTCTTATCACTGCAACGTATTCTATCGGGGAAGAACCGGTAGGCACCATTGCCATTTTGGGACCTACAAGGATGGAGTACTCGCGTGTCATCAGTCTTTTGCGTTTTCTGAGCAGGGATATGTCATCGGCACTCACAAAACTTTATCAATAAACGGCGAACCATGCATAGGGGGATGCGAATTCAGTGAATACTGGCTGAATATCCCCCTATTATAAAGCCGTTTTTCATTATTGCAGCACATTTTAAGGAGGTGAAGACATGTCAGAAGAGAAGAACCAGACAGAACCCGTTACCGGAGCAAATGAAGAAGTGAGCAATCTCGCCGATCAAACCGCAGATGCTTCACAAGAAACAGCGGAAAATCCGGAAGAGCAAATGGCTGGCGAGGAAACTTTGAATCAAACAGATATGAAGAACCAGGATGCGGCTAACGCTGCGAGGATTGAAGAACTCGAAGCCAAGCTGGATGAATCAGAGAATCGTTATCTCAGATTGCTTGCTGATTTTGATAATTTCCGCCGGCGGACACAGCTTGACCGTGAAGCGGCTGAAAAATATAGAGCACAGGAATTGATTACGAATCTATTGCCTGCCATCGACAATTTTGAGAGGGCCATGCAGATTGAGATTGACAATGAACAGGCAAAAGCCCTTCTTGATGGAGTCAGCATGGTTTACAGAAGCATCATTGAAGCCCTTAAACAGGAAGGGGCGGAACAGATTGAAGCCGTGGGCAAGGAATTTGACCCGAACCTCCATCAGGCGGTAATGCAAACGGAGGAAGAAGAAATGGCTTCCAACATGGTGGTCGAAGAATTCCAAAAAGGCTATAAACTGAAAGATAGGATTATCAGGCCATCGATGGTGAAAGTGAGCAAATGATCATCAGGTGAAATACATACATTTAAAGGAGGCAAATCTACATGAGTAAAATAATCGGTATCGACCTTGGTACAACCAACTCCTGTGTATCGGTCCTTGAAGGCGGAGAGCCAAAGGTCATTCCCAATCCGGAAGGAAACCGGACCACGCCTTCCGTCATAGCATTTAAAAATGGCGAGCGCCAAGTGGGAGAGGTGGCAAAACGCCAGGCAATCACCAATCCACATACGGTCATGTCCATCAAACGCCACATGGGCACTGCCCATACGGAGGAAATTGAAGGGAAAAACTATACTCCCCAAGAGCTTTCAGCCATCATCCTCCAATATTTGAAGTCTTATGCAGAAGACTATCTTGGTGAAAAGGTGGACAAAGCCGTCATTACCGTTCCTGCATATTTCAACGATGCTGAACGCCAAGCTACAAAGGACGCGGGCAAAATTGCGGGCCTCGAAGTGGAAAGGATCATCAATGAGCCTACAGCTGCGGCTCTGGCTTACGGGCTGGACAAGATGGATGAAGATCAGACCATTTTGGTTTATGACCTTGGAGGAGGCACCTTCGACGTTTCCATTCTTGAACTGGGAGACGGTGTTTTTGAAGTGTTGGCAACAGCCGGTGATAACAGGCTGGGAGGAGATGACTTTGACCAGGTCATCATTGATTATCTGGTGGCTGAATTCAAAAAGGAACATGGGATCGATCTTTCCAAGGACAAAATGGCTCTGCAGCGGCTGAAAGATGCAGCTGAGAAGGCGAAGAAAGATTTATCCGGCGTAACATCCACTCAAATATCACTTCCGTTCATCACTGCAGGGGAAGCAGGACCGCTTCATATGGAAATGACGATGACCCGGGCAAAGTTTGATGAGCTGTCTTCCGGCTTGGTTGAAAGGACAATGGGCCCGACACGCCAGGCATTGAAGGATGCCGGAAAAACTCCTTCTGATATTGACAAGGTCATTTTAGTCGGTGGATCTACACGTATCCCGTCGGTACAGGAAGCCATCCGCAAAGAAACAGGCAAAGAACCTCATAGAGGTGTGAACCCGGATGAAGTGGTCGCCATGGGTGCGGCCATTCAGGGCGGTGTGCTGACAGGTGATGTGAAAGATGTCGTATTGCTGGATGTAACCCCTCTGTCCTTGGGTATTGAAACGATGGGCGGAGTGTTTACAAAGCTCATTGAACGCAATACAACGATTCCGACTTCCAAATCTCAGGTATTTTCGACTGCAGCGGACAACCAGACGGCTGTCGATATCCATGTGCTTCAGGGTGAAAGGCCGATGGCGACAGACAATAAAACTCTTGGGCGTTTCCAATTGTCCGATATCCCGCCAGCACCTAGGGGTATCCCACAAATTGAAGTTAAATTCGATATTGATAAAAACGGGATTGTTAACGTAAGTGCCAAGGATCTGGGCACAGGAAAAGAGCAAAACATCACCATCAAGTCTTCATCCGGCCTGTCAGACGAAGAAGTGGAACGCATGGTGAAAGAGGCGGAAGAAAATGCGGAAGCAGATAAAAAACGCCAGGAAGAAGTAGAGCTCCGCAACGAAGCGGACCAGCTGATTTTCACAACTGAAAAAACACTGAAAGATCTAGAAGGAAAAGTCGATGAAGCTGAAGTGAAGAAAGCGGAAGAGGCGAAGGACGCCTTGAAGGAAGCGGTGGAGAAAAACGAAATCGAAAACATCCGCCAAAAGAAAGACGCGCTTCAGGAAATCGTACAGAGCCTTTCCGTTAAGCTTTATGAAGAGGCAGCCAAACAAGCCCAGGCCCAGCAAGGGAATGAAACGGGACAAAGTGGCTCCGAGGACGATAACATTGTTGACGCAGAGTTTGAAGAAGTGGATGATGACAAGGATAAAAAATGATTTTATCTCTTGTCCGGAGAAGTCAAAGCCTGTAAATCCGGCTTTGGCTTTTCTTTTGCAGGATAAGAGGGGATGCTTCAATCTGCCTGCCATCTGTGATAAAATGAACCTTATGTGAAAAACTCGGGAGTGTGTGTAGATGAGCAAACGGGATTATTATGAAGTTTTGGGTGTAGCGAAAGATGCCGGGAAAGATGAGATAAAGAAAGCATACCGGCGTTTGTCAAAGCAGTACCACCCTGATATCAACAAAGAGCCCGGCGCTGATGAAAAATTCAAAGAAATCAGCGAGGCATATGAAGTACTGAGCGATGAGCAGAAGAGGGCTCAATACGACCAATTTGGCCACGATGGACCTCAAGGCTTCGGCGGAGGCGGTTTCGGAGGAGCTGATTTTGGAGGTTTCAGCGGATTTGAGGATATTTTCAGCACCTTTTTTGGCGGCGGGGGCGGAAGAAGAGATCCAAACGCGCCAAGACAGGGTTCAGATTTGCAATATACCATGTCCCTTTCTTTTGAGGAGGCTGTCTCGGGGAAAGAAACAACCATTGAAATCCCCCGTGACGAAACATGTGATACGTGCGATGGCAGCGGAGCAAAGCCGGGAACCCATCCGGAGACGTGTTCACATTGCCATGGGAGCGGCCAGCTGAATATTGAGCAAAATACCCCATTCGGGAGAATTGTGAATCGGCGCGTCTGCACGTACTGCAGCGGTACGGGAAAAATCATCAAAGATAAATGCCGAACATGCGGTGGAGACGGTACTGTAAGGAAACGCAAGAAAATCAATGTGAAGATTCCGCGGGGTGTGGATGACGGGCAGCAGATGCGGGTGGCAGGACAAGGTGAGCCGGGAATCAACGGCGGGCCCCCTGGAGACTTGTACGTTGTTTTCCATGTAAGATCCCATGAATTTTTTGAACGGGACGGGGATGACATATACTGTGAAATGCCAATCACATTCGCACAGGCTGCTCTTGGAGACGAAATCGAGGTACCGACCCTCCACGGCAAGGTCAAACTCAAAATTCCCGCAGGAACACAGACTGGAACTCGTTTCAGGCTGCGCGGAAAAGGCGTACACAACGTTCGCGGACATGGGATTGGAGACCAGCATATCCTTGTGAAGATTGTCACTCCAACCAAGCTGACGGATCAGCAGAAACAGCTTCTAAGGGAATTCGCGGATGTAAGCGGAGACCTTCCGGAAGAACAGCATGAGAGTTTTTTTGATAAAATGAAACGCGCTTTTAAAGGCGACTAATCCGAATGGAGCCAGAGCCATGAAATGGTCTGAAATTAGCATTCATACTACCAATGAAGCAGTAGAACCGATCTCAAATATCCTGCATGAAGCGGGAGCCAGCGGAGTGGTCATCGAGGATCAGGCCGAACTGCTGAAAGAGCGGGAAGACCGGTTTGGGGAGATCTATCAGCTGAATCCCGATGATTATCCGGACGAAGGGGTCATTATCAAGGCGTACCTGCCGGTTAACAGTTTCTTGGCGGAAGCTGTGGAAGCCATCAAGTCCGAAATTACCAACCTAAGCTCATTCAATATTAATATCGGTGAAAATAAAGTGACCACTTCTGAAGTGAATGAGGAAGACTGGGCAACGGCCTGGAAGAAGTATTACCACCCAGTAAAGATATCCGAGTCTTTCACCATAGTTCCTACTTGGGAGGAGTATGAGCCCAAGCACACCGATGAACTCATCATTGAACTTGATCCGGGAATGGCATTCGGTACGGGTACCCATCCGACTACAGTCATGTGCATCCAGGCATTGGAGAAAACGGTAAGTCGCGGCGACACGGTCATTGATGTAGGAACCGGATCGGGCGTATTGAGCATTGCATCAGCCCTGCTTGGAGCCAAAAAAGTAACGGCTCTGGATCTTGATGAGGTAGCGGTTGTTTCGGCGCAGGAAAATATTGCGCTGAACCGGGTCGATCAAAAGGTGAAAGTGAGACAAAACAACCTTCTTGATGGCATAGAAGAAGCGGCGGACGTAATTGTGGCGAATATTTTGGCCGAGGTCATTGTAAGGTTTACGGGTGATGCAGCGAAACTTGTGAAAAAGGGCGGATATTTTATCACTTCCGGCATCATCCAGCAGAAAAAACAGGAAGTCAGGGATTCGATAGCTTCAGCAGGCTTTACCATAGAGGAAACGATCGCCATGGAGGATTGGGTTGCCATCATCGCCAGGCGGACATAACGGAGTGGTTACACATGCAGCGTTATTTCATTGAAGAACCATATAAGGGACAGGAAAAAATTTCGCTCAGCGGTGATGACTTTCATCATATCTCGAGGGTGATGCGGATGAAAAAAGGCGATTCTTTTTGGACGGTGTTCAAAGGAGGAGAAACTGCCTGTGTCAAAATTGACAGCATCTCGGATCACCATGTGGAAGCGGCCGTTATCGACTTGGAAGATCAAAGCAATGAGCTTCCAGTCCGCGTGGCCATCGCGAGCGGTTTGCCAAAAGGGGACAAGTTGGAATGGATCATCCAAAAAGGGACAGAGCTGGGTGCGTCACAATTTGTCCCTTTTATTGCAAGCCGCTCCATTGTAAAATGGGAAGAGAAAAAGGCTGGCAAAAAACTGGAACGCTGGAGGAAGATTGCAAAGGAAGCGGCAGAACAATCACATCGACAAGCTCTTCCCGAAGTTATGAGTCCTTTGCGGATGGATGAGCTTATCCGGCATTCCATGTCCTTCGACCATAAGCTGGCTGCTTATGAAGAAGTGGCCAAATCAGGTGAACAGCAAAGCTTTTTTGCAAAGCATCTAGCCGCAGCCAAACCGGGAGAAAGCATTTTCATCGTTTTTGGGCCGGAAGGCGGGCTGGCTGTACAGGAAGCGGAACAGCTGGAGTCAAATGGATTTGAACTTTGCGGTCTCGGACCGAGAATATTAAGGACGGAAACGGCTCCATTATATGCCCTTTCCGCCATATCCTATCATTTTGAACTGAAGGGGTGAACATCTATGTCATCTGTTGCATTTCATACATTGGGCTGCAAGGTCAATCATTATGAAACAGAAGCAATTTGGCAACTATTTAAAAGCAATGGATATGAACGGGTCGATTTCGAATCAACGGCTGATGTTTATGTCATCAATACATGTACAGTAACCAATACTGGAGATAAAAAGAGCAGACAGGTGATCCGCCGCGCAATCCGCAGCAATCCCGATGCTGTTATATGTGTAACGGGCTGTTATGCCCAGACGTCACCGGCTGAAATCATGGCGATCCCCGGGGTTGATGTTGTTGTAGGAACACAGGACCGGACTAAAATGCTTGACTACATTGAGCAATTCAAACAGGAGCGCCAGCCGATCAACGGGGTCGGAAATATCATGAAAAATCGCGTGTACGAAGAATTGGACGTTCCGGCTTTTACTGATCGGACCAGGGCTTCGCTCAAAATTCAGGAAGGATGCAATAATTTCTGCACGTTTTGTATCATTCCTTGGGCACGCGGCCTGATGCGTTCCCGCGATCCAAAGGAAGTCATCCGCCAGGCACAGCAGCTGGTGGACGCAGGCTACAAGGAGATTGTGCTTACGGGCATCCACACCGGCGGTTATGGAGAAGACATGAAGGATTATAATCTTGCTGCTCTTTTGCGTGATTTGGAGGCCCAGGTAAAAGGCTTGAAGAGGATTCGGATCTCTTCCATTGAAGCCAGCCAGCTGACGGATGAAGTGATTGAGGTCATCGACAAATCCAAGCTCGTAGTAAGGCATTTGCACATCCCTCTCCAATCCGGATCCAACACCGTTTTAAAAAGGATGCGCCGCAAATATACGATGGAATTTTTCGCTGAACGCCTGGAGCTTCTGAAAAAAGCGCTCCCTGGGCTTGCCATCACTTCGGATGTAATTGTCGGCTTCCCGGGCGAGACGGAAGAGGAATTCATGGAGACGTTTCATTTTGTGAAGGAGCATGGTTTCTCCGAACTCCATGTCTTCCCTTATTCCAAACGCACAGGGACTCCCGCAGCCAGAATGACGGACCAGATTGATGAAAGCATCAAAAATGAGAGGGTTCACCGGCTGATTACCCTATCGGATCAATTGTCCAAGGAGTATGCTTCCCGTTTTGAAGATGAGGTGCTGGAAGTGATTCCGGAGGAACGGTTTAAGGAAGATCCAGAGAGCGGACTGTATGAAGGGTATACTGACAACTACCTGAAAGTTGTTTTTCCTGCCACTGAAGAGATGGTTGGAAAAATAGTCAAAGTAAAAATTACAAAGGCCGGCTATCCATACAATGAAGGGCAATTTGTCCGTGTTGTCGATGATACGGAAAATCCGGCTGCCATGGTTGTATGATAAAAAAAGACTGCAGTGATTCGCTGCGGTCTTTTTTGAAAAAAACGTTCATTTATTTTGGGAGGGAACCAGCATGTCAACAAATATAGCGAAAATGATCGATCACACATTGCTGAAACCGGAGGCAACGAAAGTACAGATTCAGAAATTGTGCGAAGAGGCCAAAACGTATGGATTTGCATCCGTCTGCGTAAATCCCTGCTGGGTGGAAACCGCACGGGCGATTCTACAGGAAACAGATGTGAAGGTATGCACGGTCATCGGTTTTCCGCTCGGTGCAAGCACTCCCGAAACGAAAGCATTTGAGACCAAAAATGCTATTGAAAACGGAGCGCATGAAGTGGATATGGTCATGAATATCGGAGCGCTGAAAAGCGGTGATGAAGCGCTTGCGGAAAGGGATATACAAGCCGTTGCAGCAGCTGCAAAAGGGAAGGCACTCGTCAAGGTTATCATCGAGACTTGCCTTCTGACAGACGATGAGAAGGAGAAAGCATGCCAAATAGCCAAACGCGCAGGTGCGGATTTCGTCAAAACATCCACCGGATTTTCTTCGGGAGGAGCCACGGCGGAAGATGTCTCGCTCATGCGGAAAACGGTAGGGCAGCAGATGGGTGTCAAGGCATCCGGAGGAGTCCGCAGCCTTGAGGATGTCGAAAACATGATTGATGCTGGCGCAACACGCATTGGGGCGAGTTCAGGCGTTGCCATTGTACAGGGTCTTAAAGGCGACTCAGAATATTAAACAGGTCAAGATATTTTCCGGCCGTGCAGCCTCACGATCCAACTGCCGAATTGAACGGCAAAGGGCAGCACGATAGCGGAACAGGCTATATTATACAGGACACTGGCATGGGCGAGCTGAGAATCGGGATCTCCGCCCATCGCCCCGCTCCAATCCGCCAGCATCGGCATAAAGGGGTAAAAAAGGAGGGCTCCCCCGACATTCAGCCACATATGCGAGTATGCCACTAGCCTCGCTTCAGCACCTGCCCCTATTCCGGCAAGGAGAGCGGTCGCGCATGTCCCTATATTGGCGCCCAGCATGATGGCGATGCCTGTTTCAAGGGAAAGGGCCCCTGCCCCGATAAAGCTCATGGCAATCCCTGTCATGACGGTGCTGGACTGGATGAGCGCTGTCAGCACAACTCCCAGGCCCAATGCAGCTAAGGGCTGTTCCTTCATCATAAGAAGCATTTCCTGCACATATCCCACACTTTCCAAAGGGCGGGCAAGCCGTCCGAACCCTTCCATGGAAGCAAAAATGATTCCTATGCCGAGCAGGATGAATCCCCAGCTTCGGACCCTTGCCTTTCGGAACAGCAGCAAAAGTGCTCCAATCACCAGCAGCGGGATGATGAGGGCAGACAAGTCAAACGCCAAAAATTCTAGTGTGACAGTCGTCCCTATATTTGTTCCGAGTATGATGCCCACAGTCTGGGGGAATGAAAGAATGCGGGCCGAAACGAGTCCGACTGCAATGACCGTCACTGCAGAGCTGCTTTGGAGGACCACCGTCATGGCAATCCCGGTCAGCATTCCTTTCAGGGGAGTGCCCGTCATTTTCCTTAAATTAGACTCCATGGCTCCGCCGGATAAGTTGAAAAGCCCGATTCTCATCCAAGTCATGCCCAGCAGGAAGCTGGCTGCCAAAAGACCGAATAATAATATGTACAGCATGTCTCCCACCCCTCCGTTCATCTTATGGGCCGAGAGGGGAGGACATGCCAAAAAAATAGATTTGAAGGCAGGATAATGGCAAAGATTGTTGACCTGATAAAGGGCTTATATTATAATTGCAAAGTACATGGATTTCCATGCGTGAACATGTAATCGCTATGTTCGGAGGGAGGGAAAGAGAG
>DATBUB010000385.1:0-8126 GCA_036516555.1 Bacillaceae bacterium | reverse complement strand
TCCTTTTCCCTCTAAAAAACTGTCCTTCCTTGTCCATTTTATGTGAAGGGAAAAAAGAATATGTTAAACAGGTTGAGCCCGGTCATCATACAAACTGATATTATCTATCAGAGCGGTTTGTCCAATCGGTAAATGAAGGTTGAATCTAAACGCTTAAACGTATTTTGCCTGCGATTAGAGATATTCCTTCAATGTCTCCTGGAGAGTGCCTTTTGTTTCTGCATCTTTATCAAAACGGATTCCTGCTTGCACCATTTCTCTTACAAGGTCTGGCCGAAGTCCGGTTAATATCGCTTTGCAGCCCATCATGGTAACTCCAGCCAATATTTTTTCGAAATATTGGATAACATTTATTTCCATCATGGCCACGCCTGAAAGGTCTATCACTAGTTTTTGAAATCTTTTGGCGGATATTTCGTTTAACACTTTCTCTACTATTATTTCGATTCTGTAGTGGTCAATGGCGCCAATTAAAGGTAAAACGGCAACGGTTTGACTGACTGGAATAATCGGGACAGATAAATGTTCCACCATTTCTCTCTGTTTATGGAGCATTTCATCCTTATATTTAGAATAGCTGAGGAAAAAATTGTTAAGAAATTGGTCGATTTGATTATTGATCATTTTCTCCAGCTCAAAAAAATCGAAGCGTAAATTCGTGATGTTCTTTTTCTCGTCAATCAAAGAAGTAATGTGCCACAGCGTTCTTCTGATCGCCTGAACCCATTCTAATTTTAATGAAAGTGTCAACGAATGCCCCGCCCATGCAACTCCTTCCTGCTGCGCAAAAGAGATTAATTCTTCATCATTTTGATCTACAATAAAGTAAATTAATTTCCTGGCATTTTTTAATAAGTCAATGTTCCCTGTATTTAAAATATCCTTGATTTTCCCTGAAACATTTACTGCTTCAGACAGCAGATGATGTTCAAAATCTTCCCTGTTTTCATCAATATAAAGTTTTAATTCTTCCCTTAGCAATTGCGTTGAATTCATTATTTATTTCCCCCCATTATCCGTTTAATAAAGTTACCAAACCCTTATTTATTACCCTGTTAGAGGAAGGTGAAACCCCATCTAACCTACTATTTGATTAATTTTTGGAGGTAAAATATGGCCTCTGGTGCAGGAAAGGCCAGTTAGGCGATTATTAGAGGTTAATTTCCATTATGGTGGCCGCTTTTCCGTACCGAAGCTGATACTGGGTATCAAACCGGACCATTGGTTCCCGTAATCCCGTTCAGGAGCTGTACGTGGTCACCTATCCTCCATATTGTTACCAATCGCAGTTATATCAGTCCTGATCCCAACCAAATAAACATGAATGAAACAAAAAAATGCATCCGATTATCCAATTCCGGATGCATTTCTTTGAATACATAAATCTTCTTAAGTCGGAACTCCTTATTCCTTTTCAAATTCAAACTCAAGCAGCTTTTTCCGGGCACCCTCCACCTTCTCTAGGGCCGTTTCCCATTCCTTCAGCGAGTCACTCAGGAACTGTCGCCTTTCTTCTATCATTCTTTCGACTTCCTGGGGGTTTGGTCCGCCCGGGTGATTCCGGATTTCCACAAAGTATTCTGGGGAGATGATTTTTTGCCATTCTTCTTCAGAAAGCGTCACATCAACAAATGGCCGGATCATCGAATTGATATCATGGATGTCCCAATCATATAGTTCTTTCTTCTCCTGAATGGTGTTTTTGGAAATCTGGCTGGCGATGGTATGGGCGAGCCTGAACGAGATGTGATAGTCCCGAGCCAGAGTGTCCGCCAGTTCGGTGATGGTGATGCTGGACCTCCTGGCCATGTCCTTGGCTTTTTCTTTGTCCACTTCCAGCGTGGCCAACACCGCGTACATTAGCTTCATAACTCTGTTGGCATTGTTGAAGGCGCGATACAAATGCGGCTGCAGGTCATCCTCCGTATCGACAATATCGCCGAACGGCGTATTGTGGACCATCCCGATTGCGGCCAGGGCGTCCCCGTAAGCACTGCTCGCCAAGGAACGAGAGTGCTCGATTGATACGGGATTCCGTTTTTGCGGCATGATGCTGCTTACCTGGACGTATGGATCCGCCACTTTGAAATAGCCGAATTCCCTCGTGACATATTTCAGAAAGTCCTGGATCCAGCGGCCGGTGTTCACCATGCACGTCATGATGGCAGAGGCCGTCTCGAGCAGATAATCCGCCCCCGCAATGGAGTCATACGAGTTTTCAATCAGCCGGTCAAAACCGAGCAGCTCCCGCATCCGGTTCCTGCAGATGGGAAAGCCGGTTGTCGTAAGGGCTGCGGCGCCCATCGGCGATTGGTTGACCGTCCGGTAAGCGGCCCAGAGACGGCCGATGTCCCTTTGGAGCACATCGTACGCCGCCAGCAAATAATGTCCAAGCGTCGTCGGCTGTGCAGGCTGGGTATGAGTGTAGCCGGTCATATACGTGTCTTTGTGCTCCTTTGCCTGTTCAAGAAGGACTTCCGCAAGCGCAAGCGAGCTGTCGATCAGGGCCAGCAGATGCCTGCGGAGCACGAGCCGGTACATGGCGATCCCCATATCGTTCCGGCTGCGGCCGATATGGATTTTTCCGGCAAGGTCCGAACCGATTTCCTCGCCGATTTTGGCCTCCATCATGAAAAACAGATCTTCAAAATCCGGCTGGTAGGAGAGGGTTTTAAAATCGGTTTCGGCCACTTTGTTGATACCGTCAAGCATCGCCTTGGCTTCCTTTTCCTCGATGATTCCCTGTTCCGCCAGCATGATGAGGTGGGCCCGGTGAATATCAAACATGACTTCAAACAGATAATCCCTTTGGTCATTGAATACCGGAATCAATAGCTGTTCCGAATAGGTTTTTCCCGGAAAACTGGTTCCTTCATTCTGTATAAAATCTTCCACATTCCTCAATGGTTTTCATCTCCGAACATTGTTAGTTATATCACGAGGCATCAGGACAAGGAGCGTTCCGCTTTGACCCCAAAGAATTTATTGGAGATAAAGAGCACCAGCGCAATCAAGCCGATCTGGATCATCCCATATGCCGCTGCCTGCCCCATGTTGAACATGCGCAGCTGATTCATGATTTCAATGGAAATCGGGCGGTTTGAAATGGTGTATAAAAGCACAGATGTAGGGAATTCTCCGACCGACTCCACAAAAGCAAGGAGCGTACCCGACAGCACCCCGGGCATGATGATGGGCAGGAGAACCCTTCTGAACGTGTAAAACCACTTGGCCCCAAGGCTCCGCGAAGCTTCTTCGATAGAATCATCCAATTGCTCCAACACGGCGTTCGTTGACCGGACGACCAGCGGAATATGCCGGACAAAGTAGGCAAGCGGCAAAATCCAGAAGGTACCGACAAGAATCTGGCCGAAAGAGAAGACCGACGGCTCATTGAAGGCAAAGACAAGGTTCATCCCGATGACGGTAGCAGGCAGGGCCCAAGGAATCATGACCAGGATATCGACGAAGTTTTTGCCGACAAACCTTCTTTTTACCAGAACGTAAGAGGCAAGCACCCCAAATACCAGGTTTCCGGCCGTTGCGATGACGGACATGACCAAACTGTTTCGCAATGGCTTGAAGATATTTGGATCTTCAAAGAGAAGCCTGTAGTTTTCTGTGTTGAAGACAGTTGGATACGTCTGCCAGGTCCACGTTCCATCCGGTACAAGCGACAGCAGCAGAATCGTGAAGTGGGGGAGCAGAAGAATGATGACCCCGATTACCCCGACACACACAAGCAGCCATTTGAGGACAGGGTTGCTGACCTCGCTCCGGTGCGCACCGATTCCTTTGGACGCCATCCGGTAATCCTTGCGGTTTTGATACCAGCGCATAAATAACAGAAAGGAGATCGACACGACCGATAGAATGACAGATTGTGTGGCGGCAATTTCCATGTCGCCGTTGATTTTAGAAAAATAGATTTGCAGACTCAGGACCCGGAAGCCTCCGGCAAGGAGAAACGGTGCACTGAACGAGGCCATCGAGATCATGAAGACCAGCAGGGATGCTGCCACAATAGCCGGTGTAAGGAGCGGGAAGGTCACCTTCCAGAACACCTTGAACCGGTTCGCCCCCAAATTATAGGCCGCCTCCTCCAGGGAAGGGTCTATTTTATTGATGGCCGACGAGACCGTCATATAAAAATACACATACATCGTGTAGGCATGGACAATCAAGATTCCTGAAATGCCGCCGATTTTGAACGGCACTTTTTCCAGACCGAATAAATCCTTGATAGCGTTGGGGACCAGGCCGCTTTCCCCATACAAAAACATAAAGGCCATAACGCCGACCAGGGAAGGCAGGACGATGGGCATGATGGCCGCTGTAGAGAAGAAGCTCCTCCCCGGAAAATCATAGCGGTTAAAGATAAAGGCAAGCGGAATCCCGATCAACGCGGATAGCAGGACACTCAACAGGGAGATATAGACGGAATTCCATAAAGCCTGCAGGTTTGTACGAGATTCCTGGCTGAAAAACTCATGGTAATTGGAAATGGTAAAGCTTCCGTCCTGTTTCAAACTCTCAAGCAGCGTCCGGATGGATGGGTATAAGACGTAAGCCACCAATACCAGAAGTACCGGGATGAGCAGCAGGATCGTAAACCTTGTATCACGGTTCTTGATCATGAGGCATCACCGCTTACGTTTGGAATGATCCGCAAGAGATTTTCCGGAAGCTGGACATAAATGTCATCGCCTTCCTCGAGGGTTGTCGTCCTGACGTTATTTAAGACATTGGCTTTCAGCAGCTGTCCGCCAATATTGATTTCCATATACAAATGGGAGCCGAAAAATTGGACTTCCTCTATTTTCCCGGAAAGGATGTTGGCCCCTTCTTCAGGCTTCAACAAGATTTTGATGGCCTCAGGCCGGATGGAAATGGAAAGAGGACCGTCATGCCCCGGTTTATGGTTGAACGGGTCATTATGTACGAGGAGCTCTTTCTTTTCCGGGCCAAAAGAGACTTCGGCATAAATATGCCGGTCATCTGTTTTTTTGATGGTGACTGGGAGAAGGTTGATTTCCCCTATGAATCTTGCAACAAAATCATTGGCTGGCTCATTATAGATTTCAAGCGGTGTACCTACCTGATGGCACACCCCGAAATTGAAGACCGCAATCCGGTCACTCATGGATAGGGCTTCTGCCTGGTCGTGGGTGACGTAAATGGTCGTGATGCCAAATTCATTTTTTAAACGTAAAATCTCTTCTCTCATTTCATCGCGCAGCTTGGCATCCAGGTTGCTCAGCGGTTCATCGAGCAAGAGGATTTCCGGCTCGATAACCAGGGCACGCGCAAGCGCAACTCGCTGTTGCTGACCTCCACTCAATTGGCTCACTTGACGATCGGCATATTGGTCTAATCTCACTTTGGATAGGATGTTCTCCACTCTAGCCTTTATTTCAGTTGAAGACACTTTTCTGACCTTTAATCCAAACGCAACATTCTCGAAAACAGTCATGTGAGGAAAAAGGGCATAGTTTTGGAAAACCATGCCCGTATTTCTTTTTTCAGGAGGTACACGCGTCATATCTTTTTCGTTAAATCGCACAACACCCTTTGTCGGGTAGTAAAATCCCGCAATCATGCGGAGTGTTGTTGTTTTCCCGCATCCGCTCGGCCCCAGAAAAGTGAAGAATTCCCCATCTTTGATGTCCAGGTTCAACTGGTCGACCGCAATCACTTTTCCGAACGCTTTTTGGACGTTATCAATCGTAATCGACGCCATACCTATTCACTTCCTATTATTTGATTTCTTTTTCACCGCTCTTGATGTTTTCGTCCCAGTACTTCATCCAGCCATCACTTTCAGCCTGGAATACTTTCCAGTCGATGTCCATGGCCTTGATTTCTGTATCTGTAATCCATTTAGGAAGGTCCGTCACATCTTTGCGGGTAGGAATGCGGTAGAACTCTTCAGCCAGGAGCTTTGCCGCTTCCGGCGTATTCACGAATTCATAGAATGCTTCAGCCGCCTTCGGATGTTTGGCTCCTTTAACGATGGCGATTCCTTCTGTCAGGACGGGAGTGCCGCTTTCCGGAATGACAAATTCAAACGGATAATTCTTTTCTTCTTTCAGATTGACGACATCCGGCATGGCCCAAACAGACAGGACACCTTCGCCCTTCGCCACTTTGTTGTACATCATCTCAGGGTTGGCGGCATATTCTTTCGTATTGGCATCAAGCTTTTCCAGCCACTCGTAGCCTTTTGCAGGATCCTTGGAATCTTTAAAATCACGGTAGATCATCGCTGAGAAAATCGTTCTCATCGTTCCGGATGCAAGGGGGTATCGAATAATAATCTGATCCTTCCATTTTGGATCCAGCAGTTCGTCCCAGTCTTTAGGAGCTTCTTCTTTTGAGAGCTTCTGGCTGTTGTACATGATGACCTCCGGTGTCTGGCTTGTACCGGACCAGTTCCATTCAGATTCATAGAAGCCTTCATCCAGGTGTTCTGCATAAGAAGGTTTATACGGTTCGAGCAACCCCTCATCCTTTGCCTGATCGAAGTTTACGGACGGGGCTCCCCACCAGACATCAGCCTGCGGATTGTTCTTTTCGGAACGGATGCGGTCAAGGATTTCCTGTGACCCCATATCCAGCCATTCCACATCAATACCATACTTTTCCTCAAATTGAGCTTCAAACTTGGAAAGGATATCCTTCCCGTGCGGAGAGTAAATGACCACTTTGTCTTCCAGGTCTTTATTTCCTTTTTCACCTGAGGAGCTGCTTGTGCCCGTCGATCCTTTGTCAGATCCGCAAGCGGACAATACGAGTGAGGCGGACAGCGCCAACGTTATGGCCAACGACAATTTTTTCTTTTTGTTCTTCATTGAAAAATTCCCCCTTGTCATGTTTTCATAATGCTTTCGTGTTCCCGAAGAAACAGTGCGACGGCTCCGAGCACTCCTGCATTGTCGCCAAGCCTGGAGATTTTCAGTTCAACTGAGCTTGGCAGGTAAGGATTCATGATTTTCCGGAGCCTCGGTAAAATATATTCATGTGATTTTAATACACCACCTCCCAAAATGATGGCCTCGGGATTCAAGAGGCAAGCTGCATTGATCAACCCATAAGCCAGATGTTCAATCGCCTCCGAGACTACTTTTTCGGCCGTTTTATCTCCTTTTATGGCATATTGGAAAGCGGACTCGCCCGACAGTTCCTTTTCTGCTGCGTGCTTGTGGAGCGGATGGCCGGTGAGTTCCCTGACCGCTTTCGTGAACCTGTCACCGATGGCTTTTCCTCCCGCTACACTTTCGAGATAGCCGTAGCGGTGGAAGACCGGGGTGAATTCGCTTTGAATCTCGTTTTTGTCCGTCACCATGTAACCCATTTCCCCTGCGGCATTCGATGTTCCGCGATACAGCTGGTTATGGATGATGATGCCGCTGCCGATGCCGGTTCCGACGGCGATGAATAACATATTCTCTTTGTGTTGGGCATTGCCCAGCCATTGCTCGCCCAATGCCGCGATATTTACGTCGTTCTCCAGGAAAATCGGAAAATCAAAGTGCTTTTTGATCTCCGCCATGAAAGGGTAGCGAACCCAGTTCAAGCTGGGTGCTTCTACTACTACTCCGCTTTCGGCATCCGTTATGCCAGGCACGCCGACCCCCATTCCCAGGACTTTTTCTCCTTCAATCTCTCCTGATTGGATCAGGTGGTTCACTTCTATGGCAATTTGCCTTACCAATCCTGTCTCGAGGTATTGTCCCGTTGTAAAACTGCTGGATTGGATGATGTTGCCCGTCAGATCGCAAATGACGGTTTTCACTTTTGTGCCGCCGATATCTACTCCAATCACATATGCCGCTTCGTTGTTGAAATAGAGCTGAATGGGCCTTCGCCCGCCCTGGGAGGAAGCTTCCCCGATTCCTTTTTCCACGATCCAATTTTCCTTCAGCAATTCATCCACCAGGAGAGAAACAGTGGGTTTGCTGATTTTGGCTTTTGCAGCGATCTCCGCCCGCGAAATGGGGGAGTTCTCCTGAATGCAATTCAGGATCCTTTTCTTGTTGATTGCTTTCATCCGTCTAGGGGTTCCGTTCTCATTTCTGCTCATTCCATCACAGCCTCATAAATATTCGTTAGTAAAGTTTCCTAAT
>DATBUB010000384.1:0-6570 GCA_036516555.1 Bacillaceae bacterium | reverse complement strand
ATCAGGACCGTGATGACTGCATTGTTGATGCCATAAGGCTCGACATCCGTTTTAATGGTTGTCCGGACATCCCCGATCGGCGTAAAGCGTACCGGTATGCGCGGACCCAGGTTACCCAGGATGGCATTATCCGTCGCCTGTCCCAAGGGAACGGAATAAACAATTCCTTCTCCTTCCCCCATCCTCTCTATATCCACGTCTATGTTGGCCTCTTCCGCAAGAAACTGGAGATTGCCCTTTTCCGCTTCTCTCAGGTTCCTTTGGACATTGGATGAAATGTCCGACATGATCTTAGTGATGGTGACCGTGTCAAACTTGGTTGTGGTGCCGCCAGCCCCATTGGGGACGGTTACCATGACTTCATCAATGTTTTTTACATTTGGGATGACTTCTTTCACTGCCTTGTTTATGACCATCGGTGCTATCTTTTTTGTCTGGGACTCTGCCCAGCTGACAAGTGTGGGTTTTATTCCTAAATTGACAATCCAAAGGCCAGACGTTGTGGAAAAAATGAAAAAGACCAGCGACAGAAGCATGACGTAGCGGAACGGCAAAGGGCCGCGCCGTGTTTTGCGTGCGCGAAAACGAGACAAAAAAATCCCCCCTTACAAGCATCATATGCTCGGACGGGGGAGATTAGCGCAGAAGAATTGAAACAACCTTCACTCCAGATTACACCATTTTCAGCAAAGCCTCTCTTCCCGTCATGCCTTCTTGGATTCCGATGCCCATTGCAGCTGATGTAACAGATTCCAAAGGAGCCTCAAGCAGCTGCTCGATGGTCTTTACTCCGACGGCCCTTCCTGCGATGATTTGGCGTTCCTTCAGGCGGTCATTCAGCAATGACACATCCAAAGCACCGCACATGATATAGCCTTTTTCATTCGATATTGAGAGAAGAGTTGTCTTTGGCAGACTGACTGAAGCTGCCACAAATGCATGCCCTTCAATAAATAGCGGCTTCACGGTAACCATTTGATCCACTCCCTTCCATACTCATTAGTATGAAAGACTGCGGATAAATGTTTACCGTTGCCCAATCTGGCCATTTTTATGATCCAAACTGTCTTTTCAGTTTCCATTGTAATATATCCCTTAGAAACTCCGGCATGAAATACTCTTTAACAGGAGCTCGGCGTATTTCAGGGAAGAAGGGACCGAACGTAAACATATCGATTGTTCCCAGTCTGTATGACTTACCGGGGAGGATGGGACTGCCCTTTATGCAGGCTTCGCGTGATTCGGCGTCCAGTTCTACACCATGAAAGAGAAAGCTTCCCATGACCTTCCCCCGAAACCCGAGTCCCTTGACCGGCAGCTCCGGCCACCCGGCCTCCGGATCGGCGGCGTGAAAAAGCACTTCTTTCAGCTCGGCACCGGAAAGTTCAATGACACATGGATTGATGGGGTGCGGCAGCATCCGGTGGATATCATAGTGGGTGACTGAACCCTTAGGGAGTGCGGACAAAAGAACGCCGGAATTAATCATCGTACAATCGGGATGGCACCAGTCATGAAGTGCCTCGCACATCAGCTTGCCCAATGGTGATTCCTCTTTCCAAGACATATTGAGCTGTTCTGGAATATCCGCAATATGTACATGTAACAATTCTTCACCCCGAGCCTTCATACCTTTAACGAATTCTCTTTCACCCGGAATTGCTGAGAGTGTTGCTGTTTCAACAGCAATCGCCTGAATGCCGGTCAGTCTGCCGGTATCTGTATTATAAGTAAGGTCTATTTCTCCAACATACTCCCCGTATCTTCCTGCCGCTGCCAGCATCGTTGTTCCGGTACGCATTCCGGAAGACAATACATGATGGGTATGGCCCCCCAGAATCAGATCCACAAAGGGAAACTGCGATGCGATTTTTTCATCATCATGAATGCCCAAATGGGAAAGTACGATGATGATATCGGCCTCTTTTTTCAATCTGTTCAGCTGGATTTCCAATTCGGTGAACGGTTCAGCCAGCTCCCAGCCCAGCAGTTCATACAGCTTGCGGTAGTAAGTGGTGACGCCTGTCACTCCTATTTTTGTTCCGTTCTTTGTTTCATATATTTTTGATGGAATAGACCACTCTGGACGAATATGGCCTGGTTTATACAGGTTGGCGGCGATGACATCGAATTCTGCATCTGCATACAACGTATCAAGACCGTCATGCGGAAGCGTGATTCCCTCATTATTGCCGATGGTGACGGCGTTATAACCGACCTCATTAAGCAGCTCAACATTCCCTTTTCCCATCGTTCCTTCGGTATACGGATGCCACCTGTCTGCAAAATCACCTATATCAAAAAGGAATACCTCTTCCCCCTGCCGTTTATGGAGTGCCTTTTGATTCAATAAGTATTCTTTAATTAACGGCCAGTTCTCAAAATGGCTATGAAGATCATTGGTATGGTAAATATGAATTTTTTCGTTCACACGTACACTTCCTATTCAGCACTGTTCACTTAAAACAAATCGAGCTGTCTTGCAGCAAGCCCAGTATACTCAATTCCCATTAAGTCTATCAGCTGCTTCGCATTGTCAGCCGCATCCCCGCCGGAGTTATTATTGAAAAGTACATACACATCTTTTGTTTTGGCTTGAATCTGTTCAATATATCGTTTTAATTCCTGCAGTTCAGATGGATTGTATCGATATAGGTACCGAACTTCTCGCCAATTCTTGCCGTTTGGTTTTTTCCAGGCTTCCACATTTCTTCCGTGGAGCCTGACTAGCGTTTTTTCAGGATGAGTCGGGTGAAGCACCATCGGGATAGAACCCTCTCCAGATTGCGGCTCATCACAGATGCTGTGAATCCACCCCTCATCCACCATAAATTGAAGGGTCCGATCTTTGAACTTGGGATAAAACCATGACTGGTTCCGAAACTCAAGAGCGATGGGTAAACCTGACATTTTTTCACGGCAATATCTCAAGTATGCGACATTTTCTTTCGTACAGTCAAACCAGGGAGGGAACTGAAACAAAACCATGGCGAGTTTGCCGCTTGACCTATAGGGCTCAAGGGAAGCGATAAAAGCCTCAAACATTTCCTCCTTGGATTCGAAGGGTATCTCCCCCCGCTGATGCCCCGTCATTCCCTGATAGGCTTTGACCACGAACCGGAAGCTATCCGGAGTATCATTGACCCATTTTTTTACATTGCGCTCCGGCTGTACGGCATAAAAGGATGCATCCACTTCCACTGTCGGAAAATGAGAGGCGTACTCTTTCAGCTTGTCCCTGGCTGCTGTACCTTTTTGATAGAGGGTATCATGGTCTCCCCATCCTGTTACTCCAACATATATCATGAAATCACCTTCTTTGGCGCTGTTTTTGTCTGTTATTCATCCTTCTTTCATGGTATCACATTTAAGAAGTACTTCTTGTTTCAAGAAGCCTGTCCCTTTTTTCGAACAGAGATGTAGATCATCATTCATGTTTCCCTTTTTGAGATGCACAAAAACCCGCCCGGCTAGATGGCCGGACGGGTTTCAGCACGTATATTAACCGATGGAACCTTCCATTTCGAACTTGATCAGACGGTTCATTTCAACGGCATACTCCATTGGAAGTTCTTTCGTAAACGGCTCGATGAAGCCCATTACGATCATTTCTGTTGCTTCTTCTTCAGAAATACCGCGGCTCATCAGATAGAAGAGCTGTTCTTCCGATACTTTGGAAACCTTCGCTTCGTGCTCCAATGAAATGTTGTCATTGAAAATCTCGTTGTAAGGAATCGTATCAGAAGTGGATTTATTATCAAGAATCAGCGTATCACACTCGATATTGGAACGTGCCCCTTCCGCTTTGCGCCCAAAATGGACAATTCCGCGGTATGTGACTTTTCCGCCTTGTTTGGCAATGGATTTCGAAACAATGGTGGAAGAAGTATTGGGAGCCAAGTGCATCATTTTAGCGCCGGCATCCTGATGCTGGCCTTTCCCTGCTAAAGCAATGGACAATGTCAGTCCGCGTGCTCCTTCGCCTTTGAGCAAGACAGCAGGGTACTTCATCGTCAGTTTGGAACCGATGTTGCCGTCGATCCATTCCATCGTTGCACGCTCTTCACAGACCGCACGTTTCGTAACGAGGTTATACACGTTGTTCGCCCAGTTTTGGATTGTCGTGTAGCGGCAGTATGCATCTTTTTTGATGATGATCTCTACAACCGCACTGTGAAGGGAGTTCGTCGTATAAACCGGTGCCGTACATCCTTCAACATAATGGACAGACGCGCCTTCGTCCACGATGATGAGCGTACGCTCAAATTGCCCCATATTTTCGGAGTTGATCCGGAAATAAGCCTGCAGCGGTGTATCCACTTTTACTCCTGGCGGCACGTAGATAAAAGATCCGCCGGACCATACAGCCGAGTTCAATGCAGCAAATTTGTTGTCCGTAGGAGGAATAACCGTTGCCCAGTGCTTGCGGAAAACATCTTCATTTTCCTTAAGCGCGGAATCTGTATCTTTAAACACGATTCCCATATTTTCTAGATCTTCTTTCATGTTGTGATAGACAACTTCTGACTCATACTGGGCAGATACACCAGCAAGGTACTTTTGCTCAGCTTCCGGGATTCCCAATTTATCAAACGTTTGCTTGATTTCTTCAGGAACCTCATCCCAGCTTCTTTCCGTCTGCTCAGATGGTTTTACATAGTAGGTGATTTCGTCAAAGTTGAGAGACGCAAGGTCCCCGCCCCACTGAGGCATTGGCATTTTGTAAAAATGCTCCAGTGACTTAAGCCTGAATTCCAGCATCCACTCTGGCTCGCCTTTCATTTTTGAAATCTCTTCCACGATTTCCCGTGTCAATCCCCGCTTTGAACGGAAAATGGAGACGTCTTTATCACTGAAGCCATATTTATAATCCCCGATATCAGGAGCTTTCTTAGCCATACATCATTCCTCCATTCTCTTATTGTTGTTCCTTAAGTCCCTTTTCCATCGCTTTCCATGCCAGTGTTGCGCATTTGATCCGTGCCGGAAACTTGGAAACACCTTGCAAAGCTTCAATGTCGCCAAGATCCAGGTCGTCGTCCAAATCGACTTCTTTTCCCTGGATCATGTCGGAAAAGATATGGGAAAGCTTAAAAGCTGTTTCAATGTCCTGCCCCACAATGGCATGCGTCATCATGGATGCGGACGCCATGGAGATGGAGCAGCCTTCCCCATCGAATTTTGCATCCGTCACCTTTCCATCCTCCACCTTCATCGTCAGATGGATCCGGTCCCCGCATGTCGGGTTGTTCATGTCGACAGTCAGGCTGCCGTCTTCCAGGCTGCCCTTGTTCCGTGGATTTTTGTAATGATCCATGATTACTTGGCGGTAGAGGGTATCTAGGTTATTAAAAGCCATTCGTGAAATACTCCTTTGTTTTGACAAGGCCTTCAACGAGCCTGTCGATGTCTTGTTCCGTGTTGTATATATACAAGCTTGCCCTGGCCGTTGCGGATACATCCAGCCACTTCATGAGAGGCTGGGCGCAATGATGGCCTGCGCGAACGGCAATGCCTTCCGAGTCAAGAACAGTCGCGACATCATGCGGATGGACTTCTTCTAAGTTAAACGTAATCACACCTGCGCGTTTTCCCGGTTCTTGCGGGCCATAGATGGTCAGGCCCTCGATGGCCGACATTTTTTCCATCGCATAGGCAGCAAGCTGGTGTTCATGTTCCAAAATAGCATCAAGACCGATTTCCTCCAGAAAATCAATGGCTGCACCGAGTGCAATGGCACCGGCAATGATTGGGGTGCCGGCTTCAAACTTCCACGGAAGTTCTTTCCAGGTAGATTCCTGAAGCCCGACAAAATCAATCATTTCCCCGCCAAATTCAACGGGTTCCATGTTCTCCAGATGCTCTTTCTTCCCGTACAGCACACCAACTCCGGTAGGTCCGCACATTTTGTGTCCTGAAAAAGCAAAGAAGTCGCAGTTAAGTTCGCGGACATCCACCTTCATATGCGGGGCGGACTGTGCTCCGTCCACGACCATGACAGCGCCTTTCTCATGTGCAATGGCTGCAAGCTCCTTTATTGGGTTGATGACCCCAAGAACATTGGAAACCTGCATGACGGAAACGATTTTCGTCCGGTCCGTAATGGTATTGCGCACTTCATCCATATTGATGGTTCCATCCGGATTCATTTCCAGATACTTCAGTACGGCGCCTTTTTCTTTTGCAAGCTGCTGCCAGGGGATGATGTTGCTGTGGTGTTCCATGTAGGTGATGACAATTTCATCCCCTTCACGGACATTGGCTCTTCCATAGCTGGCTGCAACGGTATTGAGTGCCGTTGTGGTCCCGCGGGTGAAAATGATTTCCTCAGATGAGGAGGCATTGACGAACTTGCGGACTTTTTCGCGGGCGCCTTCGTATTTATCTGTAGCACGAGTCCCGAGGGTATGAACACCGCGGTGGACATTCGAATTATACCCCCGGTAATACTCGTCAAGGACTGCGATGACCTGCGCAGGCTTCTGGGAGGTCGCAGCACTGTCCAGATAGACGAGCGGATGCCCATTCACTTCCTGGTCAAGAATCGGAAATAATTTGCGGACCTCTTGT
>DATBUB010000383.1:0-6157 GCA_036516555.1 Bacillaceae bacterium | reverse complement strand
TGCTGTTCTTTTGGGGCTTTTTCACCGGTCTCAGACTTTTTCGGCTGTTGCAGGCTGGCCGCCTGTTCTTTTTCCTTGTCGTCTCCTCCAAGGAAAATGGTACCGCCCACTATTAAGATTAAAATGATGACAATGGCGATCAGGGTGTTCAGGATAATATTCGTTTTTCTCCGCTTTGCCCGCTTTGCGGACCGCGGGCCAGAATGATTGAAATCAATCGGCATCTGTATCCCCTCCGTTTCCATTGTCAATATAATATCATGGACGGGATGAAACGTGAATCAATAACCATTTTCACCGTCTGTCTCACTCTCATGAAAAATCATACTGACCATTTCAGCATATATTGGATTCACGGCGCCTTGATCTTCATGGACATCCATATTAACGACTACCAAAGAGAATTTTGGATTTTCAAAAGGAAAGTAGCCTGCAAACCACTTATGATACAGCTGCCTGCCATCACGAAGGATGCCGGTTTCTGCCGTGCCGCTTTTTCCGGCGACCTGGTAGGGCAGCTCACGGAAAAGACTGCCGGTTCCCTTTTCGTCTGTCACAACCGAACGCAAAAGCTGCTGCATCCTGATGGCTGTGTACTTGGATATGCTCTCTTCCGAATCATTTAGAACGGGGAAGGAGTACATGGGTGAACCGTTTCCATACTGGATTGCAGTTGCCGCACGAATTTTCTTTTTCTCCCCTCCCCTGGCAATGGCCGCCATCATGTTTGCCACACCCACAGGAGTCACCCTCACTTCATGCTGCCCTATTCCAGTCTGGACAACGAAATTGGCATCCTTTCGGCTCTCATCATCGGCAAATACCTTACCTTTGTCATGTGCGAACTGTTTGAAGCCTTTAACATGAAAGACGGTTCCCTCCCAGCTTGCCGCTCCTGTGAGCCCCAGCTTTCTTGCATAGTCATCCAGCAGTTGGGGGTCAGCCTTCATTAGCCTGGCGGCAAGTTCACCAAAGATCCGGTTGCAGCTCTGTGAAAAACTGCTTCTGAGATTTAACATGCCTAAATTCCGTTCCGCCGCCTCTCCCCGGATATCCAGGCTGCAATTAAAGGCTTCACCTTCATCGACCAGACCTTTCTCCATAGCGGCGGCTGCAACTGCCGTCTTGAACACAGACCCTGGAACATGCTGGTCAAACATCAAATTCTTTGTTCCTTCATTGGAAAATGGATCTCCCGGCTTGATACGAGGACGGGATGCCACCGCCAAAATGTCATTCGTTTCTATATTCAGCAATATGGCTCCTCCCCTGGATACCCCATTCTTATCCAAGATTTCTTCCATTCCGGCTTGAAGTCTCCTGTCAATCGTGGTTTGGACTTCCAGAGGATAAAAACTGTTGCCCTGGCCGGTGTATTTTACGTCTATGCCAAATAGCGGTGCACCGATCCCATCTACGTGATAAATCAGCTTTGCCTCGCTTTCCGGCAGCAAAAATTCATCAAAACTCTCTTGGAGGCCGGTGACCCCGATTTTCATAGATTGGCTGTTTACCTTTTTAGGGTATCTTTCGTTAAAAACCCTTTCATTTTCACTGGCAATCCCAATCAGTTGGCCGGCTATTCCTGTGCTGGGCTCGTACTTTTTGGCCACCGCATATGCGCCCGGAATTTTCAAGGCATTAATGGCGGCCGCCTGGCTGTCGTCCAAAATAAACGGTTCTTTCCCCCCAAACACAAACGGTTTCTCCGCATGATGGACGGCCTTTTCCAGCTCTTTGGCCGGAACATTCAAAATTTGACCCAGCCGGTCGTTCTTCCAGTCCAGATGCCGTATAAAAGGAAACAGGACGAGCACTTGCTTTTCTTCATAGGAAAGCGGTTTTCCATCCCGATCCAAAAACTGTCCGCGGCCATCATCCAGTATGATTTCATGAGTGCGCTGCTTCACACTTTCTTTCAGAAGGTTCACACGATGTTTGGAGAAATGTTCGGTCTGGAACAGCTGGATCTGCATCAGTCTCCCCGCCAAAACCATCATGGCCATCAGGAGACAAACGGCTATCAGCTTCATTCTTTTTCGTTGCACCATAAGTAACACCTCGGCATCCAGTGTTGCCCCTTTTGGGATCCCATAACCGCCAAAGTGTATGGATTGCATATAAAAACACGGACTCTCATGGAGTCCGTGTTTATGATTGCACCATTATTTAATGGTTACAATTTTCACTCTCATTTCCCCGCCGGGGGTTGCCACTGTAACCTCCTGGCCCACTTTATGGCCAATCAGGCTCTTGGCGATTGGGGAGTCATTGGAGATTTTTCCTTCAAAAGGATCTGCTTCTGCACTGCCCACAATAGTGTATGTTTCTTCATCCCCGTCAGGCAATTCAACAAACGTAACCGTTTTTCCGAGTGTGACCGTGTCGGAATTGGCTTCGTCATCCTGAATGATTTTCGCGTTGCGGATCATATTCTCAAGGGTGGTGATCCGCCCTTCAACAAACGCCTGCTCTTCTTTTGCGGAGTCGTACTCCGAGTTCTCGGACAAATCACCGAAGCTGCGGGCGATCTTAATCCGTTCCACCACTTCTTTGCGCTTGACCGACTTTAAATATTCCAGTTCCTGTTCCAGTTTTTCCTTCCCGGCTTCTGTCATTGGGAAAACTTTTTCTATAGCCAAATCCCTTCACTCCTTATTGATCGATCCCGTACATGACGGGAAATTATTTGTGTATGTAATACATGACAGCGCGCCTTAATTATGGGCGCGCTTTCCATTCATGCCAATACATATATGTTAGTATCTATGCTATCGTATTACAAAAATGACTTTTGTTCAAGAATAGTTTGGATCTTGGTCGTGACCAGGTCAATGGCGACATGGTTTTGCCCGCCCTCTGGTATGATGACATCTGCATGCCTTTTGGTCGGTTCCACAAACTGGTTATGCATCGGTCTGACCACGCCGATATACTGGGAAATAACGGAGTCGATGGACCGCCCGCGATCTTTGATGTCCCGAAGGAGGCGGCGGATGATCCTCAGATCCGCATCCGTATCGACAAACAGCTTAATATCCATTAAATTGCGCAGCCTTTCGTCTTCCAATACCAAGATACCTTCGAGAATGATGACTTCCTGCGGTTCTACAAGAATGGTTTCTTCAGACCGGGTATGCAGGGTGTAGTCATAAACAGGCTTTTCAATGGATTCAAACCGCTGCAGCTTTTGAAGATGTTCAATCAGCAAGTCGTTATCAAAAGCATGCGGGTGGTCATAATTCGTCTTTAATCTCTCTTCCATCGGTAAATGGGACTGATCTTTATAATAATAATCCTGTTCAATCACCACAATGGAATGCCCTTCAAATTGTCTATAAATCGTTTTAGTCACACTAGTCTTCCCTGAACCGGATCCCCCAGCCACTCCAATGATCACCGGTTTTGATCTCATGGACAGATGCCTCCTCTCACTGTGCGGATTTTTTTCTGCTTATGGCTAGGCCGTCCCCCACAGAAAGAATCACCGTATGAAAATCTTCCCGCTCCATCAGCCATTTGTTGAAGGCTCCTATTTTCCCGGCTATTTTTGCCAGCCGCTTTGATGCTGCAGCGGAGTCATCAGCTACAAGCCCCTTGTAGAGCACGTTGTCAGAATAAACGATTCCCCCGTCAGCCAGCATAGGGCTGTATAGATCAAAAAATTTGGAGTACTGTCCCTTTGCAGCGTCGATGAAGATGGCATCAAAAGGGGCGAACTTTTCGGCTTCCCCCGCAAGATCAAGTGCGTCCCCTTTCAAAATGGATATTTGTTCTGCATAATCAGATGCTTGAACATTTTGCATGGCCTGTTCATACCTTGTGTCATCCATTTCCATCGTTATGATCCTTGTTTCAGGCAGTGCTTCTGCCATCCTCATGGCAGAATACCCTATGGCTGTCCCAATTTCAAGTATTCTGCGGGGCTTTTGGATCGACATAATCTGGAGCATGACCGCAATCCCTGTCGGTTCCATGATGGGAACTCTGTTCTCTTTCGCGAAAAGCTCCATATTGCGGAAGATTTCTTTACGCTCAGGAAGAAGTGCTTCCAGATATGTTTGATTGGGATCCTTCATGCTGTTTCTCCTCCCGCTTAGTCTCTTTTATTCGTGATATATTTGGCTTTGAGCTCATTATGCTCCTTCAGTGTCTTGGCAAAGTGAACCTTGCCTGTTCCATATTCAGCCAGGAAGTACAGGTATTCACTTTCTGCTGGATTCAATGCAGCATCAATGGAGGATTCCCCTGCATTGGCAATAGGGCCAGGCGGCAATCCTTGCACTTTATACGTGTTGTAAGGGGAATCAACCTCCAGATCCTTGTAAAGCGTCCGATCCTTATGTTCTCCCAAAGCGTACAGGACGGTTGGATCCGTTTGAAGCATCATTCCCTCTTCTATACGGTTATAAAACACACTGGAGATTAATCCCCTGTCCGTTTGGCTGGTTGCTTCTTTTTCGATCAGGGATGCCATCGTCAATACCTCATGTACACCCATTTCTTTTTCGGTCATGGCCTCCCCATAATTGGACAGAACTCTGTTTGTCTGTTTCAGCATGACATCAATGATATGTTCGAGAGTAGGTTTTTCCTCATAGAACGGATAAGTTGCCGGGAATAAATACCCTTCGAGCGGGTGTTTAATATTCTTGTCCAAAATGGCTTCAGTCAATAAATCAGGATATTTAGCCATCAGCCCATTGATGAATTCAGGATCATCCAATTTTTTTGTAATGTCTTCAGCTGAATGATCGGTATGCTTGGCGATGACGGCTGCAATCTGGTCAAGCTGAAGCCCTTCAGGGATAGTCATTTTAAAAACGGCTTCCCTTACCAGTTTCCCGGTCTGCAGCGTCTTGGAAATTTCCTCCAGTGTCATGGAAGGAGCCAAATCATAGGTACCAGCCTGGAAACCGGATATATTATTGAATTTTACGTAATATTTAAAGACAGTTGCATTTTTGATGATTCCTTTTTTCTCCAAAAGCTTTCCGATTGATGTTGCGGAAGAACCGATGGGCACCTCCACTTCAGTCGACTTTGTATTGTCCGGATCAAGCGGATGCAAGGCCGAGTTGATATACAAATAGCCTCCCAATGCTGCTCCTCCTGCAATCAGAATGACAACCAAAGCGATGATGGAAACTACTTTTCTAATAATCCTCGCCTCATTTCGCCTTTCAAGCATATGATTTCTCATCTCTATTTTTCGATCTTGCTTCCCCACTTCCGGGCCTTGTTCCTTTGCCACTATGGCAAGCCTCCTTATAGTAAAATTAAACGGGAAATATCCTTTATTTTGCCAATCATTGTCTGCACCTTGTCCATTATACTATAATTTCGGTTATTTTCACCCGGAAAATGAAGAAAAGCGGAGGTGCCCTGCTTAGCCCCGACAAGCATAAGGCGAATCATGCAGGAGATCCTGACCTCCGTAAGGTTTTGACTTGTGACCTCGAGCCGATGGCGCCCGGAGCTGGACATTAGAAAAGCGGAGGCGACTGTCCATCGACGTACGGGCTGGACGGACTCCGACTGAGATAAAGGAAACACGATGAGCGAAGCGAATCGATGTTGACTTACGTAGGGAGGTGGCCGGAAGGCCGCTAGTCGATAGGAGCCGCAGCTGGACAACGAAAAGCGGAGGGCGCCTGCCTATCGGCGACAAGCACATGGCAGAGCGCGCAGGAGGTCCTGACCTCCGTAGTGCTTTGACTTGTGACCTCGAGCCGATGGCGACTGAAGCTGGACAGAGAAAAGCGGAGGCGACTGCTCGGGCGCGACAAGCGCTGGAGCTTCTGCCGGAAAAGCCGATAGGCTTTGACAGAAGAAGCGAAGCGACCTCGAGCGCCCAGGAGCCGGAGCTGGACAATAGAAAAGCGGAAGGCGCCCGCCCATCGGCGACAAGCACAAGGCAGACCCGCAGAAGGTCTGACCTCCGGAATGATTTGACTTATGGCCTCGAGCACCAAGTTTATGAACATGGAACAAGCCGCAACCCCACTTCCTGGGAGGCGGCTTGTTTTGTCATTCAGGAAAAATCCTGGAGTTCCTTTCTACCATCCGCTTAAAGTAATCCTCATACCAATTCAGCTCTTCACCGTGCAGCTGCCCTGCTTCGATTAAGCCGCCCGTGTCTTTTAAAGCGAGTAAT